>JBGSBO010000003.1:0-88840 GCA_041730535.1 Minisyncoccia bacterium | reverse complement strand
ATATTCATAGGTTGTGATGTCTTTGCCTTCTCTTTCATAAAGATTTGTCTCTATTTGATGTATAAGTACATTTCGACTGATACCATTTTTGATGGTGTTTTGTACATAATATTGGGCTTCTTCTAAACTTTTACATTTTTGAATAATAACAATATTGTGTCCCCAAGGTATCATCAAAATTTGAGCAACAACTTGTTGGCTTTTTTCTTCATCAAATTGCGAAACAAGTTGTTTCGTATTTTCAATACTACTTTCGCCCACAACTTGTTGCCAAAATAAAAACCATTGTCTAATATTTTTTATATTTGTATATGAAAACCCTTTTACATCAGGAAATTCTGCAATTAAATCATTACTTAGTTGCTGTAAAAATCCACTTCCCCAAGTGCTATTTTTTTGCTTTTCAACAATCTCATTTCCAAAACTCCAATAAAGTACTATTAACTTGTATTGATGCTTTTATTTGAGAACTTTGAAACTTTTGTTTTATTTGGCTTAGCCACTCTTTGTATTCAGATGTGATTATTTTATTAGATTTCATTTTTTAGCACCTTTGAAGCTAGGTAATTAACTTTTATTTTATCTTATTTTGTATAAGAACTTTTTATCAAACAATTTTCAAATAGAAAGAAATAAGCATATTTTAGAGCTTTACTCTTTGAAATTTTTAAAGGGTAATATTTAATTTAAAAAAATAAAATCCTTTTTGAATAGTTAAAAAGCTAAACTAAACATAAATCATCTTCTTAGTCATTCCACCATCTATTACAAAATCACTTCCAGTTATAAAACCTCTATTTTTTAGTAAAAATTTAACAACATCTACCACATCATCAGGAATTCCAACTCTTCTGCTTGGATGTTGGAAATTATCATTTTTTGTTGGAAGATAGTTTTCATCTGTATTTATCCAACCAGGAGTTATTGAGTTTACTTTTACTTCAGGACTAAGTGACATTGATAAAGCATGAGTTAAAGATGAGATTCCACCTTTTGAAGCACTATAAGCTTCAGTTCCCACTTCACTCATTAAAGCTCTTGTTGAAGAGATATTTATGATGTGACCTTGGGATTCTTTTAGGAAAATTACGAACTCTTTTGAGAGAATATATGGAGCAGTCAGATTTGTATTTATTATGTTTTCCCACTCTTCAAAGGTCTGTTTTTCTAGGATTTTATGTGAAAAAATCGCTGCATTATTTATTAGTGCATAAAGTGAATCTATATTTGATTTGATTTTATTAATAGTTTTTAGAATTTGTCCTTTATCAGACAAATCACATTTATAAAAATCAACTCCATCCATTTTATTTTCAACAATATCTATATTTATAATATGATATTTCTTTCTCAAACTCTTTGCTATGGCTTTTCCTATTCCTTTTGAGGCACCAGTTATTATGATATTTTTCATCTATACTCCAAACTATTTATTACTAATTTTTTATTTACAAATGGGTCAACTATTGCTTCTATTTCTTCAAAATTATATTTCAAAGGAAAACCAATTTTTGATTTTTCTGCGGTGCTTTCTAGGATATAAAAAGGTTTGTGATTTACATATAAAGCTTTTTTATTTAATTTAATATCTTCCAAATTTATAATCACAAAAATATGTTTTGGAACTAAAACAAAATAGGCTTCATATCCACGAACCTTTAGCATTGAAATCAGTAAATTTGATTTATCATCACAATCTCCAAAGTTTTGCTCAACCACTTGTTTTGAACTTCGGGCAATACTTTCATTTATTTTATATGGAATTGCTGTGACAAAATCAAGCATAGCTTGGACTTCACAAACTTTATTTGAAGCACAATCTTTTGTTAAAAAATCTGCTAGTTTTATGGTGTAATCATCGGTTCTTACTTGATTTACATAGGTTGCATCACCAATATCTATAAACTGATTTTTTACTATAAAAAAAGAGGAAATTATCAAATAAATCACATAAGCTATAAATATAGTTGATAAGAAAAAAGAGAAATATTTTAAAAAACTATTATTTATTAACATATCTCTTGTAATGCCTTTTTTAGAGTTTCGTTTGCACTTGAACTTTTAACTGCAATTCGTACAAATCTATCATCCAAATAATCAAAATTTGAACAATCTCTAACCATTATTTTATAAGGTTTTAGTTTTTCTTGAAACTCTTTTGCATTTAAATTTGCTAGTTTTACAAGCAAATAATTTGCACTACTTTCAAAAATTTCTTCTACCAAAGTTGAATTTTTTAGGATATTTTCTAATTCGATTTTATTTTTTATATTTATAGCTTTTGAGATATTTTTAAAAAGTTTATCATCTAAAGCAGCTTGTAAATAGTTTGAATCAAACTGTGAGAGTTTCCACATTGGTTCAAATCTTTTTAGTTTTTCGACATTTTGTTTTGTTGAAACTATTGTTCCAACTCTTATTCCTGCACTTGAATAAAACTTTGTCATTGATTTTAAAATATACAATTTATCGTAAGTTTCTAGATATTTTATAGCTGAGGGTTTATCGCAAAAATCTAAAAAACTCTCATCTATCAAAATCGTACATGATTTTTCTATCCAAACTTTCATCAACTCTTCTAAGTCATAATATTTTCCATCGGGAGTTGATGGATTTACAGAAATCACTAAAGAGTTCTCTTTTACATTTTCCTCTATATTTTCAAATCTATTTATTGTGTGAAGTTCATATCCAAAATTTAAAGAGGCTTTTTTATACTCCAAATATGCAGGTGAATAAATTGTACAAGTTTGTAAAGCAAGATGTTTAAATAAAGTAAAAATCGCCGAACTTCCACCATTAAAAAGCTCAATTTGTGAAGTTTGAACACCATAATTAAAAGCTATTTTTTCATATAACTTATCATAAGTTGGATAAGATGAAATATCCAAAGTATTAAAATCCACATTAATTTGAGGTTTTACAAAATTTATATTTGATGATAAATCAATTATTTCACTAACCTTGTATCCTAAATCAAATGCAAATTTTTCTATTTGTCCGCCATGTTCAAAAGTTTTCATAATATTAAAAGTAATCCTATATTTAAAAGTACAAGTTCTGTATGTTCAAGGGTAAATCCCAAACAATCACCATTTACAAAACCAAATTTATTGTCTAAAACTTTTAATATAAAATAAAAACTCAAAAGTGATATAACAAACAAAAACAAAACATTTGAACCAATTAAAAATGCAATTATCACATAAATCAAAGCAATAATTTTAAGCTTAAAAATCCCACCATGTTCAAATGCCAAAGATAAAAAACTATCTTTACTAAATTTAAAATATCCGAGCAAATAAATCAAATTTAATCTTGAAAAAATGCAAACAATAAAAAATAAAACATACTTTTTTTCATACAAAACATAAGTAATAATTCCCACTTTTAATAAAACAAAAGCAAAACCATATAAAGCCCCAATTGCTCCAATAGTTGATTCTTTCATGATTTTATAAGCATCTTTTCCACTATACGCGGCAAACCAAGCATCAACCACATCAATAATTGCTTCTGTATGAATAAAGCCATAAAGTGCCAAATAAACAATAGCAACAACAAAAGCGCAATATAAAGGATGAAAAAACTCATTTAAAAATAGATTTAATCCAATAACAATTGAAGCCAAAATAGCTCCCACAAGTGGCAACAAAATCAAAGTATATTTGTAAGTTTGATTGTTTATTTGCATATCTTTTACAAAAACAGGAATGATTGAAAAATACGAAAGTGCAAAGAAAAAGGCGTTTAATATAGCTTTCATTTTAATCTTCTTTCAAGTCCATATTTCACCTCATAAACCTCATCACATAGTTTTGCTAACTCTTGTCCCATAAGCCCAGAAAAATCCACAAATCTTCGTGACTCTTTATCAAAAGGAATAATTCCACAAGAAACATCATTTAAAATAAAAATGATATTTGCATCTATTTCAGAGATTTCTTGAAGCTGAGTTTTTAAACTCTCTTCACTATTTTGTAGATTATTAAAAAGCCACATGGAAATACAATCTATTAAATATGTTCTGTTTTCTTCAACTATTTTAGTCAAATCTTTTGGCTCTTCAATAGTGATAAAATTTTCTTTTCTCTCAAGAATGTGTTTATCTATTCTATTTTGCATAGAATCATCACCAAAAGAGTTGTCATAAGTAGCCACATAATATGGTTTTTCATTAGTCGATAATTCTAAAGCCTTTTTAATTCCAGCCTTTGTTTTCCCTGATTTTTGTCCACCAAAATAAAATACCTTCATCAAAGTTCCAAAAAGTTCTTAATACCAGTAAATACAATTTGAGCAGATAAAGCCGCCAAAATCAAACCTGTAATTTTTGAAATAACCAAAAGTCCTTGTTTACCCATTATTCTTTCAAAAATACTTGAACTATAAAGCATAAAACCTATTACTAAAACAGCACTCACTAAAGCCAAACTTCCCATAACCATAGAAGAAGTATCTTCAAAAGTGGCACCCATAACAAGTAAAATACCAATTGTTCCAGGTCCTACAATAACCGGAATTGATAAAGGAACAACGGCTAATTGAAGAACATCTTTATCCCCAACTTTTGCACTATCTTTACTTCCTTTTACTAATTCAACAGCTGTTAAAAATAATAATGCACCAGCTCCTATTCTAAAAGCATCCAAGGTAATTCCAAAAATTGTAAATATATGTTTTCCAAAAAATAACAATATTAAACTTGTAATAATTACAGAAACAGTAACCTTAATAGCTAAGGCTTTTTTCTCTTTTGCACTTGCTTCTTGAGTAACAGTTAAAAATACCGTCAAAGCAAAAAAAGGCGCCATAATAAAAAACATTTTTAAAAATGTTGAAATAAAAATATCCATGAAAATCCTATAAAATTTATATTTAAAATAAACAGCATTTTAGCCACAAAGCTATGAAATAGTTATTAATAATAAAATTGGTATTCAGTCATAATTATCAAATCGTCAATTATTTTATAAAGTAATCTCCTTTTGACAAAATCTTAAAAAAATGAATTTATCAAATCAAAGTTTGTAAAAGAGCAGAACAAAATAAATATCCAGGAACCTAATATTTAATAGAAATTAAAACTATTCTAACTTTTATGGTTTAAAGTTGCCTTTAATCTTTTCTTATAAATTGTAAAAAAAATACTAAAAAAATAGATAATATAAATCCAGTTACAAACGCAACTACGATTATCAATAATTTTTTAGGTTTTATTGGATAATCTCTTATTATATATTCTCCAACTAATTTTGTATTTGTAATATTTTGCTCACTATTTTGGAGTTTTTGGATATCTACTTTTTCATTTAATTGAGAAATTTTTGTTTGAAGTTCAATGTTGATTTTATCTTCTAATTTTCTAATAATTTCGTTTGAAACGTTTGCTTTTTTATTTTCCAAATCTTTTATTTGAATAGTTGTAATATTTTCTTTTTTATCTTGTAAATCTTTTATTTGGATAGTTGTAATGTTTTCAAGATTATATTTCAACTTTGGAATTGTTTCATTACGAATTATTTCTACTTGTAATTCTAAATCTTTTATTTGATTTTGAGCATTTGTAATAAGATTTTGATAATTTAACATTTGAACAGAAGCTATCATAGATGATGTAGTATCTACTTTTTCAATACTTTTATTTAATTTATCTAATTCAGAGATATATATTTGTAAACTTTTTGAATAATAATTTATTTTTTCTTCCAAAGATTTTGTTTTTGAATTTGTAAGGAAATTTATATTTGTTTTTAAAGCAGGTATTTCTTGAGTTTTTAATAAGTTTATTTGTCTATCAATATTTTTTATATTTTGATTTTTAATAATCTCAATTTCTCTATCTATACTTTTTATCTCTTGTTCTTTTAGAATTTCAATTTGAGATGAAATATTTTTCATTTCAATATTATTTATAAAATCAATCTCTCTCTGTGTATTTAAAATAGTATTTTCAAAAAGAATCTCTTGCTCTTTTATTTTTTCACTTGATAATTCTTGTATGAATTTTAAAACTTCTTTATTTTTAGCCGTTGCAGCTTCATTTGATAATGCTTCTGTTTTTATTTCTAAGAAGTTTTTAACAGCCTTTACTTGTTTTATAGAAGTTACTATTCCTTTTTCAAAACTATCTTTTTCAAACTTCATATCTTCAACCGAAAATATAACTTTTAATTTTTGTTCTAAAGAATCTATATCTTCAATTTTCTCTTTATTTATATATCCTAATTCAACATATGACTTTACTTCAAAAATTGGTATTTTTAAATAAGTGTAAAGTCCTGCAATTATAGTTACTACTAAAGTAAATACTATTATAAAAACTTTTCTATCCCAAATAATTTTAAACAATTCTCGTAAATCAATCTCTTCTTCTAAATATGTATCATTTTCCTTGATCAAAATAAAAGTTCCTTATCTATTATAAAATATACCATTAATACAAGAAAAATTACTGAAATTAATGTTCCAATAAAATAGATTTTTAATTTCTTATTCAATCTAATCCTTTATTTTTCTTAATATTGTAGCTTATTCTAACTTTTGTATCTATTTTTTAAAGAATTATCTATTTTTTGTATCAATGTGAATTATAAAATTCTACATAAAAGGATTTTTATGGAAGTTTATGAAAAAATAAATCTATTAATACAAGAAAAAAAGCTCTCAAAAAAAGATTTCTCTGATAAATTAAGAAATTTAGAGCCAAAATTAAACAGTACCCTTGAGATTCCATCTGAAAAATCGATTTACGCATATCTAAATGGAAGAATTGGAATTAAAATCGAACTCATACCTTATATCGCTGAAGTTTTAGAAATCCCTGAGCAGTTACTTTTTGATGATAGTAGTAGAACTAGAAAGATTTATTTGAAACATATTTTACAGAATGCTTCTAGTGAAGAAAAAGAATTTATCAAATCAAAAGTTTGTCAAGAACAAACTTCTAAAATAAATATTCCAAAAGATAGATTTCATAAAATCCAAGATTTACTAGTTTATGCACCTGAGATTTTTTTGGATAATTTAGAAAGTACTTTGAAAAATTACAAAGATTTAACTATCAAATTTACAAGAGATTAAATATTGTTAATATATTTTGTTTAATTAATCAAAATAAGATAATATCTTTTGCTTCTTGAGGATAAAAAAATTATTTTATAATAATTTAATATTATTTTATGCTTAAAAATTAAAAAATTAGGATAAAATACAAGTAAAAATCTATTATAGAAGAAGAAAACATGAAAATTATCCTAATATTATTTTTTGTTTTATTGAACCTAATAAATGCTCAAGAAAATAATAAAATAATTGCATTTGCACAAGATACAATGGCAAATGATTTTAGAAAAGCACAAGTTTTTGAAGCAAAAGAACATTCAAAAAAATATAACAATATAGATTTTGTTTATTCAGATGCAAAAGGTCAAACTTCTTTATTAATAAAACAAATTGATAATTTTATCTCAGACAAAGTTGACGTAATTATTGTTGGAACAAATGATGCAAAAGCGGTTGTTCCTGTAATTGCAAAAGCAAATAAACTAGGGATTGGTGTAATTATTTTAGATAGAGGAATACAAGGAGAAGAATATACTTCTTTTATAAACTCAGATAATATCAAAATAGGAAAATTAGGTGCACAATATTTGGCTGAACGATTAGAAGAAAAAGGTGTAATTTTAATTTTTGAAGGTTTAAAAAAAGCAGATGTAACACAACTTAGAACAAAAGGTTTTATGGATGAAATATCAAAATATAAAGATATTAAAATCATAAAAAGAACTGCAAATTATTTAAGAAAAGATGCCATTCTTCAAACAGAAAAATTAATACTTGAAGATGTAAAATTTGATGCGATTTTTTCTCAAAGTGATAGTATGTTAAGTGGTTTTAGAGCGGCTTATGAAAAAAACAATCTTGATGCTTCAAAAATTTTGAGCGTTGGTTGCGATTATACAAGTGAAGCAAAAGAGGCTATAAAAAAAGGAACTCAAACTGCATCTATTTTATTTCCTTTAGGAGCAAAAGAGTCTGTTGATGTAGCAATGGAAATTATTTCTAAAAAAGAAGTACAAAAACACATTGTAATACCAGTTGAACTTGTAACAAAAGAAAATGTCGATATTGTGAAACCCGTATTTTAATGATTAAATTAAATATAACAAACAAATTAGCAAGTATAATAGTAATAGGAATTGTATCTTTTGCCATTTGTCTTGGAATATATTTTGATAGTTATTTAAAAGATTCTTATTATAAAGAAGCAAAAAACAAACTTGAAAATGGTTTTTCACGATTAATTTTAGAAGTTCAAAAAATAGAATCAAACCTAAAATCAGGTATCTCTTTTGTTCAAAATGATGAAGCTTTTATAGCTTCAATTGATTTAGTAAACTCTTATCAAGATAAAAATAATTACAATGAAATTTTACTTGATGAAGAAAAAAAATTAATTGCTTCAAAACTTCTTGATAAAGTAAAACTTTCATTAAATGATGATATTACTTTGTATGATAAAAATGAAGAGTTAATAGCTTCTGTTAGAAAAAAAAATGGTGAATATATTTTAAATTTTTTATCTTTTGAAAATGGGAAAACTCTAATTTATTCAAAAAATGAAAATGAAGATGAATATACAAAACAAGAATTCACTCCTAATTTACAAAAAGAGTTCAAACATATAAGAGCTACTTTATTAGAAAAAAACAATTCTGAATTAACCGCAATTACCTACTTTTTTTTTAATGATACTATTTATATTAAATCTCATTTGAATATAAAAAATACAAATTCAAAAAATATTTTAGCTCATATCGAAATGGCTAAAAGATTAGATAAACCATTTTTTGATTCACTTCCTCGTGATATAAATGTATCAGTTGGAATAAATAAAACTTTTGAAGAAAACTTTCAAACAAATATTTTATCTGATATAAACCTTTTAAAAAACCTAAAAATAGAAGAAACAAGTGAGCATTATTACTCTCAAACACTAATAAATACAACAAATAAAATAGCTGTTGGAATAAAATTATTTTTGGATAAAAAAATATTACTCAATACTTTAAATGAAATAAGAATACAAATATTTTTGATGATTATTGTAATTTTAATTTTCATGCTTACTGTTTTAAGATTTTTATTTTATAAATTACTTGCAAAACCTTTTAATATTTTAATGCATCAAATTGAAAAAATTGAAAAAAGAGATTATTCAAACTCAACTATTTTACAATCAGGAGATGAACTAGAAATCATTTCTCAAAATGTAAATAACTTAGCCTTAGCACTGGAATCAAGGGAAAAAGAGCTACAAGCAACTTATGATAATCTTTTGTATTTTTCTAATCGTGACCCTTTAACTATGCTTGCAAATAGAAGATATTTTATTAGTGAATTAGATAATGCAATAAAAGAAGCTTTAGAAAAAAATCAAAAAGTAGCTCTTTTATTTATAGATTTGGATTATTTTAAAGATATAAATGATAGTTTGGGACACAATGTTGGAGATAAATTATTACAAGCTGTTTCAAATAAATTAGTTGAAATAGTAGAAGAACTTGGACTTGTAGGAAGATTTGGAGGAGATGAATTTGTTGTTTTAATAAATAAATTTGATAGTGATAAAAAAATAAAAAAAATAGTAATACAAATATTAGAATCTTTTGAAGAAAAATTCGAAATTTCCAATTTAATTCTTAAGATTTCTGCAAGTATTGGTATTTCTTTTTTTCCAAATGACGCAAATTCAACAACAGAACTTATAAAACAATCAGATTTAGCAATGTATCACTCAAAAGAATTAGGAAGAAATACTTATAGTTTTTTTACAAAAGAGTTATCAAATAACTTAGAAGAAAAAATCAAAATCATTAATGCACTAAAAGAAGCTTTAGAAAACAAAGATGAATTTCAACTTCTTTATCAACCAAAAATTTCAACAAAAACAGGGAAAATGGTCTCAATAGAGTCATTAATTAGATGGAATAGCAAAACTTTAGGTTATGTTTATCCATCAAAATTTATTTCAATAGCAGAAGAAACAAATATGATAATTCCACTTGGTGAGTGGATTTTAAAACAAGCCTGTAATGATTTTCAAAAATTAATTAAAGAAGGTTTAGAATTAGAACATATAAGTATAAATGTATCTTCTATTCAACTCCAAGATGAGAAATTTTTCTCTATTTTAAACCATGTAATTAAAGAAACAACTATAAATCCAAAAAAAATAGAACTTGAAATAACAGAAAGTTTTATAGCAACTGATTCAAAAAATGCCTTAGAAATCTTAAATAAAATTAGACAAAAAGGAATAGCTTTGGCTGTTGACGATTTTGGAACAGGTTATTCTTCTATGAGTTATCTAAAAAAACTTCCAATTAACAGATTAAAAATTGATAAATCTTTTGTAGACGAACTACCTGTTTGTCAAGAAAGTGTTGCAATTGCAAAAGCTATTGTTTCTTTAGCAAAAACTTTTGGATTACAAATAACAGCAGAAGGTGTTGAAACAAAAGAACAACTTGATTTTTTAATAAATGAAGAATGTGATGAAATTCAAGGATATTATTACTCAAAACCCATCACTCTTGAAGAGATAAAACTATTTCAAAAATAGTTTTATCTCTTGCGACCAAAGTTTATAAGCACTTCCATTTAAATGTAAATCATCAAAAGTAAACTCTTTTTTCAAGACTTTATTTGGTGCAAAAATAGGATTTAGATTTATAAAAGTAATTTTATTTTCACTTGCATATTTTTCTAATCTTTTATTTAACTCTTCAACTTTGGGATTAAAATCTGCTTTTCTACTTTCTCCAATATAAAGAGTTGATTGAATATGAATTTTGATTTTTTTTTCTTTGAAAAATTGAATAATTTTTAGATAATTAGAATAAATCTCATCCACAGATTTTCCTCTCATAATATCATTTACACCAATCATTATAAAAACTTTTTCAATATTTTTACCCATAGGATTTAATCTTTCTAAAACTCCATCTGTTGTATCTCCACTAATTCCTCTATTTTGAATAGTGTCATTGTTTAATAACTCATCCCATAAACCTTCATCCGTTATGGAATCTCCTAACATCATAGTTGTAAACTTTTCATTCATTGATAAAACCTCAAATTGACTTTTTTTGTGTTTATAATATGGGTCATCTTGTATTGTCCAAGCTTGTAACATCACAACTCCTGAAATTAATAACATTAATATCTTATTCATTTTTTATCCTAAAAAACTTTCAACTTTTTTTGTAACTTGCTCTTTTGTTAAACCATTAATCGCGGCATAACATAAAGCTCCACCGCAACCAACTCCCTCTTTTGCTTCACCTTGGTCATAAAGTTTAAGTGCGGGATGGTTTGAAAGTGCAAAATCAAAATCACTTGCATAGGCATTTATAGGAAAATCAAGTTGCTCTAAAAGTGCTTTTATATTTGAATTTTCATCTTTATTTATCCATTTTGTAGTACTTAGTGCAATATTTGAAGAGTCAATATTTCCATCCATACTTCTTAAAATTGAATTTATCACAAGTAAAACAGCAGCCATTTGGGTACCACCTGCAAGAATAACTTTTAGATTATTCGCCCTACTTCCAAGTATAAATCCAGCATTAAAGATAATCATATTATCACTTACACTTGAAAGAATTTCAAATAAATCACCTTCTAAATTTACTCTTTTTAAAGCATCTTTAATTGTTTCATTTTTAATATCACTTGGATTATATTTATATGAACTTGAAAAATATCCATCACATTCATATTGTAAACCTAAAGCTGTTGCATTTGCCGTTGTTGTTCCTGCTGGAATTGATTCTGCTAAGATTATATAATCATCATTTGTTTTGTAAGATTGACCAAATTCAATTCCCTTTTGGAAAATTTCCATGGCTTTGATTTTTGCACCATCATCAATTCGGTTACTAGGTTTCATATCAAAATCATGTATTTTAAAATGGCTTATTTGTGGTAATGTTTCTAATCCAAGATTTAAAATCTCAATATTTGAAAAAGCATTTAATTCATGAACTGCTCGAGTAATCAAAGCAGGCGTTGGCACACCTTTTGGAGTTTGTGCAATTTGTGGCATTGAACGTACTTGTTTTGTACATAAAAATTCTGCATCTAATGTTGGTGTTAAATGTAAAAATCCTGGAATTCCAGCTTGTGAGATATTTGGTATTTCGCAAGTTTTTGTAACACTTGCACTTAATAAAAATGTAGCTTTTTTACCTCTTAAAAATTCTAAAAAATCTACTTTTCCTAAAATTGTTTCAAAGTTCATTTGAACCCTTTTTGTATTTTTGAAGAAGTATAACAAATCTTAGATAAAGCCCTAGTTTTATATGTTTTTATTAATTTATTTTTTAATAATATTTAAAATATATCCCATTCCACCTTGTGAAATTATAGTTTCATCTGGAAGTTTTTTTCTAAGTCTTTTTATTAATGCTCTTATATTTTCATTTGTTGTTAAATCACCTTCCCAAACATACTGTTCTATTTGTTCAAAGGTAATAACTTTTTCTATATTTTTTGAAAATAAATTAAAAAGCAAAATCTCTTTTTTTGCTAATTTAACTTCATCTTTCTTATCATCAAAAAGTTTTTCTTTTTTAATATCATAAATAAAATCGCCCAAAAGCGCTAAATTGTCATCATCTTTTTTACATAATTTATCAAGTTTTAACTCAAGTTCATAAATATAAAAAGGTTTTTTCAGATACTCATCGCAACCTTTTACATAAGCGTCTTTTATAGTTTCAAGTTCAACATTTGCACTTATTATAATAGCAGGTGTTTTATCATCCATAACTCTTAGCTCTTTTAATAAACTTAAACCATCCATTCCAGGAACATTTATATCTAAAATAAAACAATCATATCCATTATAAATAGACTCTAAAGCAACTTTTCCATCCTCAAACCAATCTACTTTATAGCCTTTTTCTTCCAATGCTTCAATAATCAAATTTGAAAGTCGTTTGTTATCTTCTAATAATAAAATCTTCATATATTACCTATCTTTTTTATACCTATCAAAATATTTGCACCATTTTCTTGCTCTATAGCTTCTATTATTCCATTCATTTTATCTTCAATAATCAACTTTACCATATATAATCCAAATCCATCTCCATCTTTTTTACTTGTAAAAAATGGTTCAAATATTTTTTCTAAGTTCTCTTTTTGGATTCCAATTCCATTATCTTTTATACTTATATAAATAAAATCATTTTTATAAAAAGTATCTATTTTGATTTTACCTTCTATATTTTCTTCTTCTCTTTTTTTTAGAATTCCATCCCTTGAGTTATTTATAATACTTAAAATTGCTTGTTTAAATTCATTTGGGTAACCACTTATTTCATATTTTTTATTCTCTTGAAAATTCACTTCAACATTTATATAGTTATATTTTATATTATGTTCAATTACTTTTAATAACTCATCAATTGCTTCTTTTACATCAAAAGTAGTTTTTGATATGGATGGTTTTATAAAAGTTCTAAAATCATCAATTGTTTTTGTCATATACTGAACTTGTGTCATTATTTCATCTACAAATTCTTTACTATCTTCTTTACTTAACTCTTTTTTACTTCTTTTATAAAGTAATTCTTGAGCAATTGTAGAGATTTCAATTAGTGGTGTTTTCCATTGGTGAGCAATTGATGTCATTATTTCACCAATTTCTGATAATTTAGATCTTTGAATAATAAACTGTTCATCTTTTTTTCGTTGATTTTGCAGTTTTCTAATATGTGTCATATCATTTATAATAGTTACAACTCCCGCTTCTTGATTTTTTTTATTGAAATATTTTTCTCTTCTAACTAAAATTTCCATTACTTTATCATTAATAACCAAAGTTGTTTCTAGCTCATTTATAAAATTATCACTGTTTTTTATTTTATTAAATAAAGAAGGAAGAATCTTTTCTATTTTTTTACCAATTATCTGCTCTTTTTCCATATTCAGAAGTTTACATAAGGCATCATTACATCCTAAAAGTATGTCATCATTAGATTTCCAATAAATACTACTTTTTATATTGTTAAGTAGTACACTATCAAGCTTACTTTGCTCTACTAGTTTTATCTCTAAGCCTATTCTTTTTACTATATTTACAATCAAACCAATTATTAATAAAATCAATAAAGGTAATAATAAAAAAGCACTATCAATAAATTTTCTATTCTCTTCAAAAAAACCAATTGGCTCATTTACAATTGTAGATAACAATGGAACACGTGAATTATTTAAATGAAATTTTTCTAATACTTTATAGTCAAAATAGTATTTTGAAGTAGGTGTACTAATAGCTATTTCATTTGCTTTTTTTCCATTTAATATTTCAATAGTTTTTTTAGCAGCAAGGATTCCTTGTTCTTGTGCGCTAACCATTATTCCACCAACAATACCTTCACCCAAATGAATCTTATTTAGTGCGAAAACTGGATATTTTGATGCATTAAAAAACTCTCTTAATTGAAAAGAGGTGATAAAATTTTCATTTTTATCTTTGTATAAACTAGTAAATAAAATAGCACTATTAAATGGTATTGAGTTTACTTTTTCAAGAATAGTATTCATATCAATTTGATTATCAAAAATGATTTTTATATCTTTTTTAAACTCATAAGATTCCTTCATTATTTGCTCTTTTATTGCCAATGATGAAAAAGAATCATCGCTTATGATGTACAAAGTATCTAAATCTGTGATAATTTTTTTGATTAATTCAATATTTTTCTTTATATCTTTGTATTCAATTACGCCTGTTATTTTGTCTTTTAATTCTTTTTGTATTAAGTTTTTATCAAAATTTTCTACTCCACAAAATACAATAGAAGAATTAGCAAAAAGTTTTGTATGATTTTTTAGTGCAAATTCATAAGCATAATTATCAGCAGCAATTATCACTTCATATTTTCTATTTGAGAACTTTTTTTCATATAAACTCATTAAAGTATCAAAATACTCTTGACTATCATTTTTCTTACTATCCATATATTCAACACTCAGTTCATATTGTGGATATTTGTCGAATATATCTTTTATTCCAGTTGAAATACCATCACTCCATTTTAAACCACTATTATAAGAGTGTAAAAGCAAGATTTCTTTTGAATTATTAGCAAAAGATGAAGAAATTAGAAGTAATAAGAGAATTAAATATTTCAATAGTATTCACTTTTTTAATTATTTTTTTGATTTTAGCAAAAAAGTCCTATTTTTATCCCGTCACTTGTTTTATAGTTCTGTTATATAAAAACTTTAAAGGAGACATTATGTCAAGTCAAACAATCAAGTTGATTATTCCTGTTGCTGTTTTACTAATTTTCTGGTTTATTCCAGCACCTGAAGGTTTAACAGCCAATGCATGGCATTTCATGGCAATATTTTTTGCTGTTGTAGTAGGTCTTATAATTGAGCCAGTTCCAGCTGCTCTAATAGGATTTGTAGGTATTTCATTAGTTGCAGTACTTGGATTAATAGGAAACTCAAAAGATAGTATCACATGGGCATTATCTGGATTTTCAAATAGTGTTATTTGGTTAATTTTTGCAGCATTTATGTTTGCACTTGGATACAAAAAAACAGGACTTGGAAGAAGAGTATCACTTATTATGATTAAATATATGGGGAAAAGCTCATTAGGTCTTGGATATGCAGTTGCATTTTCAGATTTAGTTTTAGCTCCATTTATGCCATCAAACACTGCAAGAAGTGGTGGTTCTGTTTATCCAGTTGCTATTAATATTCCACATATTTTTGATTCTTATCCAGATAAAGACCCAAGAAAATTAGGTGCATATATTTCATGGGTTGCAATTGCAACTACTTGTATTACAAGTTCTATGTTTTTAACAGCACTTGCCCCAAACTTATTAGCAGTTGATTTAATTGCAAAAACTTCTGGACATGTTATAACTTGGGGAGAATGGGCAGGGGTTATGTTACCACTTATGGTTCCATTATTTTTATTAACACCTTGGTTAGCTTATGTAATTTATCCACCAACTCAAAAAAATTCTCCTGAAGCACCAGCTTGGGCTGCTGAAGAACTTAAAACTTTAGGTGCAATTACTTTTAAAGAATATCTTATGGCAGGACTTGCAACTGTTGCTTTGTTTCTATGGATATTTAATAAAGAGTTTGGAGTAGATTCAACAACAGTTGCCATTGCAATAGTATCTGTTATGGTTCTAACAAATGTTATTACATGGGATGATTTAATCTCAAATAAAGCAGCATTTAATGTTCTTATTTGGTTTGCTTCACTTGTAGCCATGGCATCAGGTCTTCAAAAAGTTGGTGTTTTAGCTTGGATTGGCGCAAATACACAAGAGTTGTTATCAGGAATGAGTCCAACGACTCTTATGCTTTCATTGCTTATTTTATTTTTTCTTTTACACTACTTTTTTGCAAGTGTAACAGCACATGTAACTGCATTAATTCCAATATTTATGGCAATTGCCGTTAATCTTTTAACACCTGAACAAATTGTTCCATTTACAATTATTCTTGCAGGAAGCCTAGGAGTTATGGGAATTATAACACCGTATGCAACTGGACCATCACCTATTTGGTATGGAGCTGGATATATTTCTCAAGGAAGATGGTGGGCTTTAGGAGCAATTTTTGGAGTTCTATATCTAGGAGTTATTATTCTTGGAGCATTTATATTTATCTAAAATTTAAAAGAGGAAATTCCTCTTTTAAAAGTTTTTGTTAATTATTTCTAAAAAATCCTTTGGATTTTTATATCCAACAATTTTTGAAGATTTAACTTCATTTTTATCTTTATCCCAAAAAACAAGTGCAGGTGGCCCAACAACAGCAAACATTTTTTGTAAAGCTTTATCATCGTCACTATTTGCTGTAACATCAGCTTTTAAAAGTGTAAATCCTTGAAGTTTCTTGATAACTTCATCATCTTTAAAAGTTATCTCTTCTAACTCTTTACAAGCCACACACCAAGATGCCCAAAAATCTAACATTATAGGTTTATCTGAGTTTTTAATTGCAAGTTCTAGTTCTACTATATTTTTTACTTTTTGAAAAACCAACTCATTTGTATTTACTACACTTTTAGAACTTGTAAATTTATCAAGTGGTTTTAGAGGATTTGTAGCTCCACTTATTGCGCCAACTAATAAAACCGTTCCTAAAATAAGTAAAACCATACTTATTAATCTTGTGATTATATTTGTATAGATTTTTAAATATATCGCACTTCCAAGTAATAATAATGCCCATAAAACGATAATCAAACTTGCGTCTAAAACTCTATCAAGTAACCAAATGGCAACTCCTAACATCACAATTCCAAAGATTCTTGTGATTCCTTCCATCCAACCACCTGGTTTTGGCATAAATTTTCCAGCACCTAAACCAATAAGTAAAAGAGGAACTCCCATTCCTAAACTCATAACAAATAAAGCCATTCCACCAAGAAGTGCATCACCTGTTTGTCCAATATAAACTAAAGCACCTGCAAGTGGAGGAGCAACACAAGGACCAACTATTAAAGCTGATAAAAATCCCATAATTGCAATTCCTGCGATTCCTTGTTTTTCCTTTCCATCGGTTGTTTTATTTAGTTTTGTTTGAATTGATGCAGGAAGTCTTATTTCAAAATAACCAAACATTGAAAAGGCAAGTGCCACAAAAATAAGCGCAAATACAACTAAAACATAAGGATTTTGTAAAGCAGCTTGTAAATTTGCTCCAAAAACTCCTGCTATAATTCCAGCAATCGTATAAGCAACACTCATTGAAAGAACATAAACTAAAGATAAAAAGAAACCACGACTTGCTGTCATATCTTCATTTTTTGAAGCTCCAACAATGATTGAAGATAAAATTGGAATCATTGGGAAAACACAAGGAGTTAAAGAAAGTAAAAGTCCAAAACCAAAAAAAGTCGCCAATATTAAAAGAATATTTCCATCTTTTAGACTATTTGCAATAGTATCTGTTTCGTTTAAACCAGTGTTTTGAACAGGCGTTTGTACTAATACTTCTTTTAGTTCTTTTTTTACAATAGTTCCGTCAAGTTCTAATAAATATTTTTCACTCATAGGAGCGTAACAAAGTCCAGCTTTTGAGCAACCTTGAAATTGAACTGTGATTTCATATTTTGAAGAGTTAATTTTTGAGTTCAAAAGAGAAAAAGGAATAGTCAAATCTAAATTATTAAAAAGTACAATAAACTCATGATAAGCCTCAGGTTCAGGTATATTTACATCTTCAGTAATTTCTATTTTTTCAGGTTTTGAAATAAATACTTTTAATTTATCATCATATAAATATATATCACGACCTAAGTCTAATTTAAAGTTTAAACTATCTTGATTTTTAGTAAAACTAGATTTAAAGGCATCTTGGGGTTCTAAAAAATCTTGGCTTAACTCCAAAGAAAAAGAATAAATAAAAGTAAAAAGTAGCAGAAATATTTTTTTCATTTATTTATCTTTATTTAAAATTTTCGTTTGAAGTTTGTTTTAATTCTTCAACACTTAAAATACCAACATAATCATTTACAACTTTCCCATTTTTAAAATAAACCAGTGTAGGAAGTTTTGAAACTCCATGTTTTTTAGCTAAAACTAACTGATCGTCAATATTTACCTTATAAATTTCTACATTATCAGGTTTTACTAAGTCAAAATCTTCTAAATTAACAGCTAAGATTTTACATGGTGGGCACCAATCTGCATAAAAATCTACAATTACATTTTTATCTTTTATTTTTGAATCAAAGTTATCCATAGTCAATTCTTCATAAGCAAAAATAGAAACAACACTAAACAGCATTATTATTAATATCTTTTTCATTATTCTACCTTTTAATTTATTTTAATTATATATTATCTTTGTAAAGAGTTTGTTTATATGATTTTATAAGTAAAATTTTCTTTTATTTTATAAGTTTTTATTATATGTTTTATGTTAATATTTATTTTTATTTAAAGGAATATAATGGATAAATTAGTTGATTTACAGCCTAAAATAGTTGAAAAAATGATAGATGATAATATTGTAATGATTGATATAAGAAGAGAAGATGAATTTAAAAGAACAGGTGTTATAAGAAATGCACATTTAATGACATTTTTTGATGAATACGGAAATCATGATGTGGAAAACTGGATGAAAGAGTTTGAAAAAATAGTAACTTCAAAGGAGCAAACTTTTATATTAATCTGCGCCCATGCAAATAGAACAAGAACTATTGGGAACTTTTTGATTGAGCAAGGATATAAAAATACAGCCCATTTATTTGGTGGAATGGCACTGTGGCAACAAGAATTAAGAGAAACAATAAACTATTAGTTTTTAGTTCTCTTTTTTAACTTAAAAGATAAATCTTTCTTACTTACATCTACAATAAAATCTTGAAGTAAAATATCTCTTCCTAATAAAAAAGGATAAGTCATAGAAGAGCGATTATTTAAAGAGAATTCAGAAATATAAGTTTTACCAGAAATCACAATTTGGGTTTTTATAAAATACCTACTTTTAGATACTCCATTTGAACTTTTAACTTCTTTGATTTTTGAAATTGGCATTATGAAACTTTCTTTTCCTAAAACATTAAATTTCACAAATTTATCATCAACTCTTTCAATATTTGTACAATGAAGTGATGAATTTGTAGCACCTGTATCAATTCTTGTTTCTATATTTTGAAGGTTTAAAAGAGGAAAGTCAAGCTTATCAATACTTCCAATTATCTCTTTCGAATAAAGATTGATAAACAAAAAAATAAAAATAAAAACTTTCACTTACTCAATAATCTCTTCATTATTAAGTTCATAAAATTCACTTTGAGCAATTGTATTCTCATTAAAATATTCTAATTTTGTCTCAGCACTTTCTAAATCTTTTAGTTTAGCAATATGAAAAATAGCATCACCTTCTTGAACTAAAGGTATTTCAGATTTTCCAATAATTACACCATCAAAAAGGGCTCTTACTTCAAAACTATCATCACCTAAAGGTTCATCAATATAAGCAATTATTTCATCTTTTTTTACGGTATCACCTAAAGCTTTTATAGTTCGTAGCATTCCACTTTCATTTGATCTTATCCACGTACTATTTCTTGTAATTATTGGAGTTTTAGTATTTCTTTTATTATTTAAGTGAGGTAACATATCCATTTCTCTAAGAACATTTATAATTCCTTTTACACCAATTCTAATAGAAAACTCATCAAATCTTAATGCTTCTCCTGCTTCGTAAAGAAGTATAGGAATTCCAGCATCCTGAGCAACAGAACGTAAAGAACCATCACGTAATTCTGAATGTAAAACAACCGGTGCTTGAAATGACTTTGCTAACTTAAAAGTATATTCATTATCAATATTTGTCCTTACTTGAGGAAGATTTGATTTGTGAATTGAAGCTGTATGTAAATCTATTCCTAAATCACAACGATTTACAATTTCATCAAAAAATATCTTAGCAACTCTACTTGCAAGTGAGCCTTTCTCGCTACCTGGAAAACTTCTATTTAAGTCTCTTCTATCAGGTAAATAGCGTGAAAGATTCATAATTCCATAAACATTTACAATTGGAACTAAAATTAAAGTACCTTTTAATTTATTTAAAATATTTAATTTTCTAAGTCTTCTAATTATTTCTATACCATTTAATTCATCACCATGAATTGCAGCACTTACAAAAACAATTGGTCCATCTTTTTTACCCCTTAATACCCTAATTGGTAAATTCGTAGGCGTATTATAAAGTTTTGGTAACTCTAAATTTATCGTCACCCTTGTCCCTCTTAAAATTTCTGTATTTGCAATTATCAGTTTTGAATTAGCATTATTTATTTTAAGCTCCAATATTATCTTTTTTAATTTTTCTTTTTTGTGGATTAATAGAACAAGTTGGTTTTGTACTTTTTTCAATATATTCCATAATTTTTGCTGCAATATTTATATTTGTTGATTTTTCAATTCCTTCAAGGCCTGGTGATGAATTTACTTCCATAACAAGTGGACCTCTAGCTGATGGAATCATATCAACCCCACAAACACCAAGTCCCATAGCCTTTGCTGCTGCGATTGCTGTTGCTTTTTCTTTTCTATTTAATTTATAGGCCGTTGCGCTTCCACCTTGATGTAAGTTTGATCTAAAATCACCCTCAGCACCTTGTCTTTTCATAGCACCTACTACTTCACCATTTACAACTAATGCTCTAATATCAGCACCACCTGCTTCTTCTATATACTCTTGAACGAGTAAATTTACATCCATTCCATAAAAAGCATCAAGTACAGATTTTGCAGCTTTTTCACTATCAACTAAAACAACTCCAACACCTTGAGTTCCTTCTAAAATTTTTAATACTAAAGGTGCGCCACCACTTAATTCAATCACATCTTTTGCACTTGATTTATTTGAAGCAAAAACCGTTCTTGGCATATCAACATCATTTTTTGATAAAACTTGTAAACTTCTTAATTTATCTCTACTTCTTGTAAGTGCTAGATTTCCTGTTGTAGAAAATACATCTAACATTTCAAAGTGTCTTACCATTGCAGCACCATAAAATGTTCTACTTGCCCCAATTCTAGGAATAATTGCATCAGGTACTGGTAATAATTTTCCTTGATAATTAATAAGCAATTCACCTTTCATAATCTCGATAGTACATTTTAAATAATCAATTACTTTTACATCCCAACCTTTTAAAGTTGCCTCTTCAAATAATCTTTTTGTTGAATATAAATCTTTATTTCTTGATAATATATAAATTCTCATGTATGGCCCTTTGTTATATGGTTTTGCTAAGATATTCTTTTGAAACATCAACTAAAAAACGATTAGCTAAAAATTTTCTTCCTATTAGCATAGGATATTTCATATCAGAACGATCAGTTAATGAAATGTCAGTTTTGTATTTTTTCCCAAAAAAAGATATTGTAATTTGTATTGAAGCTCTTAGTTGAACATTTCCATTAGAACTTTTTACTCTTTTTAGTTTATAAAGTGGTAATTTTATTTTTTTACCATGGTAAGCTGGATGAACTTTATCTAATAATTTAAAATGTACAAATTTTTCATCATCAATATAAATATCATCGCAATGTAAAGAATTAGAATCAGCGCCTGTATCTATCTTAGCATCTAAATCAAATAATTCTAAATCCAATATAGAAACAATTTCTCTTCTACCTATAACTTTTTTTTGTGACATAATCAATCCTCTTTAAAAGGATATTATATCACAAAATTATTTCATAAAAATGTCAAATTTACTTTTTTGCATCTAATGCATTTTGAAGTATTGCAATTACATCTTCTAGATTTTCATAAGGAATATGAGATTTCCATTGAATATCTTGTCCATTTAAAGAAATTCCAATACTTACAATATCTGATGTATCTTTTCCATAAGGTTCTGTTACATTTGATATAGAAATTTTACCTTTTTTTGTACCTGCAAGTGATAAGTTTCCTAATTCTGTAATAGTAGACATATTAATCCTTTTATTTTATTTAAGTTAATTCTACAACAATAAACTTTTATTTTATTAAAATCATTCAATATTTAAAGATGGCTCTCCCAAATAAAAACCTTGAAATTCATCAACACCTAAATTTAAAATAGATTCATATACTTCTCTTGAATGAACAAACTCTGCAATAACTTTGATATTTAAAGCTTTTGAAAAATCTATAATTGATTTTACTAGCTCATAAGAATTTTTATCTGTATTTATATTTTTTATTAAAGAGCCATCAATTTTTATATAATTTGGTCTTATTTTTAAAATATGGGCAAAATTTGAATATCCAGTACCAAAATCATCAATAGCAATTTTTATACCTTGATTTCTATATTTTATTACAAAATCTTCTAATAAACTATAATCTGTAATATAATCACTTTCTAAAATTTCAAAAACAATTCGCTCTTTTTTTTCATTATCAATTTTATCTAGATTTTTATCTAATGAAATTATAAAATCAGTATCTAAAATATCTTTAAAACTCAAATTCAAAGATACTTGTTTTTCTGTTCTAGATAAATCAGCTAAAGCTTTTGAAATAACTTGATTAGATAATTGTAAATACTGTTTTGTTTTAATTGAAACATCTAAAAATAAATAAGGACTTAAATAAATTGTTTCTCCTTCATTATTTTTATCCTTAATTCTCATTAATGTTTCATATTTTACAATTTCATTATTTCTATTAAAAATTGGTTGATAAAAAGGTACAACGGCATTTTGTTCAATTGCTATTTTTATTTTTTCTCGCCAATGCATAGATTTTTTTATTACTTCTTTTGTGTCTATTTCATTGTTATAAACAAAAAATTTCATATTATTTTTTTTAGCTTTTTTAAGTGCAATACCTGCAGTTTTTATAGGTTCTTCTTGGGCAATTGAAATACCTAAAGTTATATTTATAAAAATATCTAAAGACAGCTCTTCAATATGAATCACTCTATTTTTAAATAATTTACAAAGTTCATTTATAAATTCATCATATCTAGAAAATCCCATCATCCTTTTATCTGCTAAACAATAAACATTACCATAAAATCTATAAGCTGTTACATTATATTTTATTGCAAATTCATTTAAAACTTTTGCAACTTCGATTAATACTAAATTCCCTGTAGAGAATCCATAAAGTTCGTTTATATCATCAAATGCATCTATATCTATTAATGCAATTGATACAAAATCATCATCTTTTATATCATCTTCAAGAGATGTTCTATTTTTCAAATTTGTTAATTCATCTATATATAATTTATTTTGAATCTCTTTAGTTTTAATTAGTACGTGTTCATCCAAATTTTTTCTATTATTTTATACTTGATCAAGTAAAGTATTAAATTGACTTGCAAGAAATCCTATTTCATCTTTTGACTTAATTCCATTAGTAAACTCATTTCCATTTTGACTAGCTTTTTGAACTTCTGAGAACATTTTATTAAGAGGAACAATAACTTTAACAGCTATAAAAAGTCCAATCATTGATAAAACACCAAATAAAACCATAGAAATATTTAAAATTAAAGAATTAATTCCATCAATAAAACCAGTAAAATCTTCTTTATAAATTGAAGAAACTATATACCAATCCATTTTTTGATTGTATTCAATCCATGAAATTTTTTTATACGTGTAATTAAAAGGGTCATAATTCTTATTCCAATCATACTCAAGAACTTGACGTTTACTATATGCATTTTTTATTTCATTAAACAATAAACTATTATTTGCACTGGGCAAAGTTATTTTTGAGATTTCTTCTGACTGAAATTCTCCACTTGGATCAAAAATAATTTTTCCTGTATTGTCTAAAATATAAATATATCCTGTTTTTCCAAGTGTTGTACTTGTTAATAACAATTGAATTTCATTTAATAATTTATCTTTATCTTCTATAGTTCTTGATTTACTATTTATAATTGATACAATTTTACTAAATTGTATTTTTGAATTATTTATTTCTGTTTCACTTAGATAAGTATTTATTCGAGGTGATAGAAAAAATACAACAAAAAACAAATAAGCCAAAAGACCAATTATAAACATCCAACCAATTTTTAGAAAAATCTTATTATTCATTATTTACCACTTTAATAAATTTATTTATCCTACAATGTCTTTGCAATTTTTTGTCCAAATCTAACATCATTATTTAATAAATTTTCAATTTCTACAGAATCTTTTTCCCAAATCATTACTACAGTTGATCCCATTTTAAAATACCCTAAACAATCGCCTTTAGCTATTTCTATATTATCATACTCATAAATTCTCATCTCTTTTGCATTTGTGTTTGTTTCAACTCGGTCTTCAAATTCAAATACCATTTGACCTACATTTAATGCACCTACAAAAACCATATAAAATATTTTTTCATTATGCTCACACTCTAAAATAACTCTTTCATTTTGAACAAATAATTCAAATTCTTTATTTAGATATTTTAAATTTACAGGATATAATTTTCCTGGAACATGAATTAATTTTTTTAATTTAAAATCACTAGGAGCATGGTATCTGTGGTAGTCTTTTGGAGATAAATAAAAATTCATAAAAGAACCGTCTTTTATTTTCTCAAAATTAGAAGTACAATGGTAAGTCAATAACTCTTCAACGCTATATGCCATACCTTTTATTTGTAAAGCTGTATCATTTTGAAGTTTCCCACACTCTGTAATTAAACTATCTGTTGGAGAAATAACGATATCTTTAGTTTCATCTATATTTCTTTTTATGATTAATTCTCTTGTAAATAAGGCATTTAAAGATTTATAATATTTTGCATTTTTAAACTCACTCATGTTTAATTTCATCAATTTAACATAAGATGCATTTATAATTTCTTGAAAAAAAGATGGGAATTCTTTTTTAGCAAACTTTCCAAAATATTGAGAAATTAGATTTGTTATATGCATTATTTTCCTTTTTAAAATTAATTTTTTTATTATTCTATCCATATTTTCTTCTTAAATTGCTTTAATAAAAAATTAGATACCCTTGCATTATAATTTATCAAATTTTATAAAGGAATTTTATGTATAAAATAGTTGTAGCAAATCAATGTGGGTGTTTTAAAAATAGTAATTTACAAAATAATTTAACATTTGAATCAAAAGACGAAGCTTTAAGTAAAGCAATAGAAATGAAAAATATTATGAATCATGAGTTTTGTAAAAAACACAAATTTGAACTTCAAGAAATGTTTAATAACTTTGTGATTTCATTTTATAGTGATGCAAGGGATAATTGCTGTGGAAATGGTTGTTGCATGTAAGCTGCAACTATTTCTTAGGCATTAATATATACATTTTCCCTTTTTCTTTCATTCTTCCTGCATATTCAAAGGCTTCAGGACCAAATCCCCAGAAAAAATCAGCTCTTATTTCACCTTTTATGGCTCCACCCACATCAGCTGCAACCATTAGTTGATTTATTGGTTCTTTTGTAAGTGGATTTTTTGTATTTAAAAACACAGGCATTCCAAGAGCTATAAATTCTATATCTACCGCCAAGTTTCTTTTTGCAGTTAAAACACTCCCTAAACTTCCCGAAGCACCCTCTTTTGAAATTCTAAAAAATATATAACTATCATTTATATTTAGAACTTCATCTATTTTTGAAGGATTTTTTATAAAAAAGTTTTTAATCCCTTGAATTGACATTTCATTTTTAGTAACATATCCTTTTTCAAGCATATAACTTCCAATACCAGTAAATGGCCAACCATTTTGTTGCCCATATCCTACATTAATTATCTTTCCATTTTCTAATTGTATTCTTCCAGAACCTTGAACATGTAAAGAAAATAACTCATATTTATCATCAACATAGGCAATAACTTCAAGATTTGGATTATTTGGATTTGATTCTATTTGTTTTCTTGTATCATAAGGTACTATTTTATTTTGAACAATTTTTCCTCTTAATTTATATTCTTTTAATTCTAGATCATCAGAGAGAATCAAATTTTTTGGAATTTTATAAACAGGATATTTATATCTTTTTGTTTTTGTTAAACTTCCATATAAAAGTGGTTCATAATATCCTGTTATTATTCCCTTATCATTTGATTTACTATCAAAAAGTTTATATGGCTGAAAATTTATAATAAAAAATTTTCTTCCATCTGTTTGGAATTGAGCTTTTTCACAAATGTCTTTAAAAAGGTCATATCTATTTGACCTTTTACAATCCTTTTTAAAAACATCTAAAGCATAATCTAAATTATCTTCAAAAAAACCTTCTATTTCGTAAAAAGTTACTGCTTCCATTCTATTTGAAGACTCTTTTTTCTCAATATTTATTTCTTCAACAACTTCTTTTTTTTCTATAATTTCTTTTTTGATTGAACATCCTGAAATAAAAAGAAGAAAAAAGAAGGAGATAACTATTAAATTTTTTATAAGCCACAACCTGATGAGTTTATAGAATGAACCTCTTTTAATCCACAATTTTTACAACTAAACTCAATCTCCACAACTCCTGAACATCCATGATTTTTCAAAACTCTACTAGATATAATTTCACTTGTAAAAGTTGTATTTGTATTTTTGTCAAAAAAAGATTTTCTTTTTTGTTTGCAAGTTGGACATTCGCCAGAATTTAATAAATCAAGTCTGTTTACTTTAGTTTTAAAATACAAAAGTACAGAAAATATTGAGATTAGAAATAGTATTAATATTAAAAAAAGTGTTTGCATGAAGCAGAGATTTACTCTACTTCAGCATCGATAACATCATCGTCATCTTTTTTTGCTTTTTGGTTTGGTTGTGCACCAGCTTCACCACCCTCTTTTTTGTACATAGCTTCTGCTAATTTATGAGATTTTTCAGTTAAAGTTTTTAATTTCTCTTCGATTTGTTCTTTTGAAGCATTATCATCTTTTAAAGTCTCTTCTAAATCAGCTGCTGCATCAATAATAGCTTTTTTCTCTTCTTCGCTAACTGCACTTTCATTTTCTTCTAAAGTTTTTCTTGTACTATGTAATAACCCATCAGCTTGGTTTCTTACTTCAATTAATGCTTTTTTCTTAGCATCTACATCTTTATTTGCTTCTGCTTCTTGAACCATTTTCTCAATTTCAGCATCACTTAATCCTGAACTTCCTGAAATTGTAATTTTATTTTCTTTTCCAGTTCCCTTATCTTTTGCAGATACATTTAAAACACCATTTGCATCAATATCAAATGTTACTTCAATTTGAGGAACACCTCTTCTTGCAGCTGGAATATCTGAAAGTTCAAACATACCTAAAGATTTATTATCTTTTGCAAATTCTCTTTCACCTTGAGAAACATGAATAGAAACAGCTGGTTGATTATCTTCAGCTGTACTAAATACTTGAGATTTTTTAACAGGAATTGTAGTTCCTTTTTCAATTAATTTAGTCATAACTCCACCTAAAGTTTCAATTCCAAGCGATAAAGGAGTAACGTCTAATAAAAGTACATCTTTAACATCACCTTTTAAAACTCCAGCTTGAACAGCAGCACCCGCAGCTACAACTTCATCAGGATTTACACCTTTATTTAAATCTTTTCCAAAGAAATCTCTAACAACTTTATTTGCTTTTGGCAATCTAGTTGATCCACCAACCATAATAATTTCTTGGATTTCGCTTTTATCTAATCCAGCATCTTTAAGTGCAATTTTGATGTGCTCTAATGTTTCATCAATTAAATGTTCAGTCATAGATTCAAATTTTGCTCTTGTTAATGATTTAACTAAGTGAACAGGACCTGCGCTTCCCATTGAAATAAATGGTAAGTTAATTTCTGTTGATTCAGCTGATGAAAGCTCTTTTTTAGCATTTTCAGCAGCATCTTTTAATCTTTGTAATGCCATTTTGTCATTTTTAACATCAAAACCATTTTCATCTTTAAACTCTTTTGCTAACCAATCAATAATTGCATTATCAAAGTCATCTCCACCTAAAAATGCATTCCCATCAGTTGAAAGTACTTCAAAAGTTCCATCTCCGATTTCTAATACAGTAACGTCAAAAGTTCCTCCACCTAAATCGTAAACAAGAACTTTTTCTTCACCTTTTTTATCTAAACCATAAGCTAATGAAGCAGCTGTTGGCTCATTGATGATTCTTAATACATTAAGACCAGCGATTGTTCCAGCTTCTTGAGTTGCTTTTCTTTGTGCATCATTGAAGTATGCAGGAACTGTAATAACTGCATCATTTACAGTTGTTCCTAAATATTCTTCAGCATCTGCTTTTAATTTTGATAAAATTTTTGCAGAGATTTCTTGTGGAGTATAAACTTTTCCACCGATTTCAACAGCTGCTGCTCCATTTCTATCAACAATTTTATATCCAACTTTTGATTGAGCTGCTTTTGCATTTGGCTCATCCATCATTAAACCCATAATTCTTTTGATTGAATAAATAGTTTTTTCAGGATTTGTAATCGCTTGTCTTTTTGCTGGATCTCCAACTAAAACTTCACCTTTATCTGTAAATGCTACGATTGAAGGAGTTGTATTTTTTCCTTCTTTATTTGGGATAATTTTTGCTTCCCCATTTTCATAAACTGCAACACAAGAGTTTGTTGTTCCTAAATCTATTCCAATTACTTTACTCATTTTTTGTCCTTATCAAGTTTTATTTTTTATTTTAATTTATATCTTTTTTCATCTATCTAGTTTAATGACATTACGGTCAAAATATTTAGTTAGCTATACTAACCATTGATGGTCTTAAAAGTCTATCTTTTAACATATAGCCTTTTTGTAATTCTGTAACTATTTGGCCTGATTCGTGATTTTCACTATCAACTTGCATAACTGCATTGTGAACATTTGGGTCAAACTCACCATCAGTTTCAATTTTTGAAATATTATGTTTTTCAAAAGTAGTATTGAAATTTTTAATTGTAAGCTCAATTCCTTCTTTTAATTTTCCTAATAATTCAGCAGCATCTAAATTAACATTAGCTGATTGTAATGCCATTTCAAGGCTATCAAGTGGAGCTAATAAATCTTTTGCAAACTTTTCGCTTGCATAATCAATTGCTTGATACTTTTCTCTTTCAAGTCTTTTTTTGATATTTTCAAAATCAGCATGAACCCTTAAATATTTATCTTCACTATCTTTTAATTGTTGCTCTAAAGAAGCAATTTTATCTTCTAAGCTCTCTTCTTTAGGTGTTTCTTCAACTACAACTTCTGATTGAACTTCTTGTTCAGTTATCTCTTGTATTAATTCTTCTTTTTTTTCATTCATATTTATCTCCTAAAAAGTTGTAATTTTTTCATAAAAATATTCATAATCTTTTGGTAATTCACCAATTACTAGCATTTTTACATCTTCATTATTGATTTTACAATAATTACAGATTCCAATATAATTTGATGGCAAAAACTTATCAAAATATAAACCTTCTTTTAACTCATCTAAAATTTGACCTTTTAGAAAACTATTTATTGTATATTCATCAAAGTCATAATTTAAAGCTAAATTTAGAAATTCTTTATAATTGAAAATCTGAAAATCTGAATTTTGCAATGTTTGGTTTATAGATTCATAAACTTCATACGCCCCAACATCTTTTGAGATTCTTGTAATATCTTTTAAATCTAAACCTATCATATCATTCAAAAATCTATAAAGTGCATCTGAATACTTCACGCTTATAGCAAATGAAGAAAATTCTAATATCATATATCTTTTTTCTACATTTAAAATATTTTTCAGCACATCAGATTTTTCTTTTTTTATAAAAACAGACAGCCCTATTTCAGAAGCAAAATATTCCAATGCTCGTAAATTCAGGCCCTTTAGTTTCAAATTAAGTTTTGATTGCCAATATTGTTTTAAAGCTTCTGTAGTTGGAGTTCGTCCACTACTTATATGTTCTTGTGCAAGATAACCCTCTTCACCTAACTTTTTAAAGTAACCTCTAATAGTAGCGGGTGAATAAGTAATATCGTACATAGATTTTAATTGAGTTGAACCAATTGGTTCTAAATGCTCAATATAAGCTTTAATAATATATTGTAATAAAAACTCTTTTTTATCTATCACTACTTACGACCATTTTTATAATTTAGCACTCAGCAACTTAAACTGCTAAAGAATTATAACCTATTGAGTCTTTATTTGTCAAGTATTTTATTTCTAATTTTTGATATTTATTTAAGTCAAAATAAGAATTTTCTATGTTAAATTACTATATATTGTAATTTATATACAATTTATGTGTAATTTATCTTTATTTATTAATAGTTTAGTGCTATAATTAATTAATGTATAAAATGAAAACTTTTACATAAATACAACTAAGGAGAGAAAATGATGAAATGTAATGGAATCCCTATGGGTAAAAAAATTGCTACAGCTACATTAGTAGGTATGTTATCTATCCCGGCATTTGCTGCTGAATTTGTTACTATTGGAACAGGTGGAGTTACTGGAACTTATTATCCAACAGGTGGCGCTATTTGTAGATTAGTTAATCAATATAAAAAAGAAACAAAAATTAGATGTTCTGTTGAATCAACAGGTGGATCTATTTATAACGTAAATACAATCAAAAATGGTGAATTAGACTTTGGTATCGTTCAATCAGATGTTGTATATCAAGCTAGTAAAGGGGAAGGTGCTTTTAAAGATGCTGCTATTCCTAAATTAAAAGCCGTTATGGCTATTTATCCAGAACTTTTAACATTAGTTAGTAGAAAAGAGGCAAATATCAACTCTCTTATGGATGTAAAAAACAAAAGAATTAATCTTGGAAATCCAGGATCTGGAAATGAAGCAACTGCTTTAACTTTATTTGATGCAAGTGGAATTAAAAAAGAAGATTTATCATTTGCAGGTGATTTAAAAGCTTCGGAAATGCCAGATGCATTAAGAGATAACAAAATTGATGGATATTTTTATATGGTAGGACATCCAACTGCAAATATTAAAGATGCAGCAACTTCTCTTGATGTGAAAATTACTCCTATTTCTGGACCTAATGTTGATTCTTTAATTAAAAAATACCCATATTTTGCAAAAGCAAATGTTCCAGGAGGAATATATGATGGGAATCCTGAACCAATTCCTACATTTGGAGTTAAAGCTGTATTAGTTACAAGTGATGATGTAAGTGTAAATGCTGTTTATACAGTTGTTAAAGCTATCTTAGAAAACTTTGATGAATTTAAAAAATTACACCCTGCATATAATGACATTACAAAAGAGTCTTTACTTGATGGATTATCAGCTCCTTTACATGAAGGTGCTAAAAAATATTTCCAAGAAGCTGGATTACTACAAACTAAATAACTATTATTTATCTAAGGATATAAAATCCTTAGATAAATCTTTTCATACTTCATTTAAAATCATTTTAAATGAAGTATGAGAACAAACAATTCTATTAATTTAAAAGGATTTAACATGGCAATTTATGAAGAAAAACCTCATAAAATTTCCCAACTAGAAGACGAACAACAATATGAAACAGAAATTATTGTTAATGAACTTGAAGGACAAAGAGTTTTTGGTTCACAACATTATGAATTTTGGTTAATTTCTGTAATTGCTCTTTTTTGGTCACTATTTCAACTATATCTAGTTGTAGAACCTACAAATTCAACAATTTCTAGATCTATTCACTTATCATTTGGTATGGTTTTAGCATTTTTAATCTATCCAATGATGAAAAAACCTTATTTTCTTCAAAAAATCAGATGGTTTGGATATACATTTGCTACTATTGGCGTAGTAACAGCTTCTTATATAGCAGTATTTTATGATGAGCTTTCAAGAAGACCCGGTGATTATACAAGTGTTGATATTATTATGGCAATTATTGCTATTATAATTTTAATTGAAGCAGGAAGAAGAGTATTAGGACTTGCATTAAGTTTAATTGCTGTGATTTTTTTAGCTTATGATTTTTTAGGTCCTTATATGCCTGAATTAATTATTCATAAGGGTGCAAGTTTAAATAAAATTGCAGGTCATATGTTTTTAACTACAGAGGGAATATTTGGTGTTCCACTTGGAGTTTCAGCTGGTTTTGTATTTTTATTCGTACTTTTTGGATCATTATTAGATAAAGCAGGAGCAGGTGAATATTTTATTAACTTGGCTTTTTCAATGCTTGGCAAATACAGAGGTGGTTCAGCAAAAGCTTCAATTATTGCATCTGGATTTATGGGAATCATGAGTGGTTCATCTATTGCAAATACAGTAACTACTGGAACATTTACAATTCCACTTATGAAAAGAACAGGATTTAGGGCAGAACAAGCAGCAGCTGTTGAAGTTTCAGCTTCTTCAAATGGTCAATTAATGCCACCTGTTATGGGTGCTGCTGCATTTATTATGGCAGAATTTTTAGGTATGGCATATACAGATGTTGTAATTGCAGCATTTATTCCAGCTTTTGTAGCATATTTTGGACTTTTTTATATTATACACTTAGAAGCTCTAAAACTAGGGCTTAAAGGAATGGATGATGAAGATATTCCACCAAAATGGAAAACATTTATTCAAGGCATTCACTATTTAATTCCTATTATGTTCTTACTTTATACTCTTGTTGTATTAAGGGAAAGTGCTGCAAGTGCTGCATTTAATGCAATTATGCTTTTAATGGTTTTAATGGTAGTTCAACATCCATTTAGAGCAATACTTGCAAAAGAAAAATTAACTAGAGATATTTGGCTTTCTGGGTTTGTTGATATTTTGGCAGGTATGATAAGTGGTGCTAAAAATATGGTTCCAATTGCAATTGCAACTGCACTTGCTGGTATTATTGTAGGTTCAATTACACTAACTGGACTTGGCCAAGTATTATTAGAAGTGGTAGAAACACTTTCAAATGGGAATATTTTTGCAATATTAATTTTAGCAGCTGTAATTTCCCTTATTCTTGGAATGGGATTACCAACAACGGCAAACTATATTGTAATGGCATCTTTAACTGCTCCTGTTATTTTAACACTTGCAGCTGATAATGGTTTTTTAGTTCCAGCAATTGCTGCACATTTATTTGTTTTTTATTTTGGAATCTTAGCTGATGTTACTCCACCTGTGGGATTAGCAGCTTATGCTGCTGCTGGTATTGCAAAAGCAGATCCAATTAAAACAGGTATTCAAGGATTTAAATATGATATTAGAACGGCTATTCTGCCGTTTATGTTCTTTTTTAATCCAGAGTTATTACTAATTTCAGAAATAGATGCATTAAATCCTGGAAATCCTGCTGGTTGGGTTTGGATAAATAATCCTTTTGAGATAGCTGTTATATTTTGTACTGCATTTATTGGGATGATGGCATTTTCTTGTTTCACACAAGGATATTTTATTGTTAAAACAAATATTGTAGAAAGACTTATTTTTTTAGTGGCTGTTCCTTTTATGTTCTTACCGAAAATTATGGAAAATTATTTAGGTTTACCAGACCACAATATTTCTTATTTAATTGGTATTAGCATAGTTGTAGGAATATATTTTAATCAAAAAGTAAAACAAAAAACACAAGCAAAAATAAAAGCATAAAAGTTAAGAGGAAAAACCTCTTAACTTTTTTTATTTACTTAATACTTTTTCGATTATGTACCCATAACCTTTGTGAGAAATAATAAAATCATCATCTTTGATTTTATCTTTTAATCTTTTCATAACCGTTCTAAAAGATGAATCATTTATATTTATATCATTCCAAACAATCTCTTTAAATCTTTCAACAGAAATCAAAGTTCCTAAGTTTTTAATAAGAACATCTAATATTTCTGATTCTTTTTTAGATAATTTAACTATTAAGTTATGATGATAAAGTTTATTATTTATTAAATCAAAAGTATAAGAGTTATTCAAAGGAATCAAACTCTCATTTTTCATTTTGATAGGCTGTTTATCTAAAATAACTTCCTCTTTTGCTTTTTGCAACATATCCATCATATTATCAATATTTAAAGGTTTAACAAAATAACCTGAAACTCTTAAATTTATTAGTTTAAGTAAGTCTTCTTCGTTTTTATGGGCACTTACGATTATAAATCTTTGATTTGGAAGTAACTTTAAAATTTCATCAATCATTTGCATACCATTTATATTTGGCATATTAAGATCAGTTATTACCAAATCAAAATTCTCATTATTTTGGAAGTTTTCTTTAATAGCTATTAAACCCTCAGCACCATCTTTTGCAAGAATAACTTCATCAAAGATAGTATTTAAATAAAAAGATAAAGTTTTTCTAGCTAAATCTTCATCTTCAACCAATAAAACTCTTGTTTTAAAATTCTGCATATTTTTACTCTCTTAAAATTGTATATGGCTAGATTATATCTAAAATAATTTTAAGCATTTAACTTTATGATAAATTCCACTCCATCATTTAAATTTTTAGCTTGAATTTTACCATTCATATTCTTTTCAACTATTACTTTGGTCATATAAAGACCTATTCCTGTTCCTTGATTTTCAAACTTAGTAGTAAAATATGGTTCGAATATTCGCTCTATTATTTGCTCATCTATATTTCCACAATTGTTAAATATTGAAATTACAATATTATCATTCTCTTTAAAAATATTAATTTCAATTCTTGCATCAAATTTTTCACTATTACTTTTTACAATTTTTGCATCAATAGCATTATTTAAAATATTTACTACAACTTGTTCAAACTCATTTTCATAACTATCTAATTGTAAATCTTCACCAAAAATCTCAAATTTAATTCCATATTTTTCAAGGGAAGCATTTACTATTTTTGAACTTTGAATAATTGATTCTTTGATATTAAAGAGCTTTTTTTCCTTTGAAGGTTTATAAAAATTTCTAAAATCATCAATTGTTTGGGACATATAATCAATCTGTAATTTTGCATCTTTTATAAGTTCACTAAGTTCCATTTGAGAAATTTTTCCATAAGAATCTCTAATAAAATAGATTAATAAATTTATGTTATTTAAAGGTTGTCTCCATTGGTGGGCAATGTTTCCTAACATTTCACCCATTGAAGCTAGTTTATTTTGTTGAACCAATAATCTATCTTTTTCTAAATTCTTTTCTAATTCAAGTTTAACTTTTTCTTTTAATTCTTCTTCGTTCATTTTTAACTTTGTAATATCATTTAAATAACCATAAAATTCTATTACATTTCCATGATCATCTTTTATAATAATAGTTCTATTATAAACCCATTTTATCTGTGCATTTTTATCAATTACCCTATGAATAGAAGTAAAAGAGTTTACATCACTTGCAATTGCTTCTTTGATTACAGTACGAAGCTGATTTATATCTTCTTTATGAATAAAATCAAAAAACTTTATATTTCTTTCAAAATCATCAACTTCATATCCATAATCATTTATACTTTTTGAAACAAACTTTACCGTTAAATCATCATTGTTTTCCCATCTAAAAATTACAATTCTTCCAAATTCAGTTAAAAGTTCAACATTTCTTAGCTCTTTTGTTAACTTCATTCTTTCATCTATATTCATAGACATCATTAACATTCTATTGGAATTAAACTCTTTTCCTCTTACTAAAATCCATTTATAATTACCTTTTTTATCTTGTAATCTATATTCACAAACAAAATGTTCACTTTGTTTATTAATATGTTTTTCATATTCAAAAAGAACATTTTGTTTATCATCTTTATGAACTAAAGATAACCATTGCTCAAAATTTTGAATATCATTTCTACTATATCCAAACATATCAAGCCATTTATTTGAAAAAAATATCTCTTTTGTTTTTAAATTCATATCCCATAAACCATCGTTTGAAGCGATGATTGCAAGTTCATATCTCTCTTTCCATTTTTTAAACAAAAGATTTTCTCTCTCTAATCTTTTATTATATCTATTGAAAATAGTGTTTATAAATCTTCCAAAGATATTTGCAGCAGCAATAAGTAATAAAGCTATAAAAACAACTAAAAGATAACTCATTACCATTTTTGTTTGGTATTGTTCTTCTATTTTTCTTTTTTCTTTTGATAAAGAAGAATTTTTTATAAAGATTTTGTATTGATATTTCGTAAAAGTATATGAAAAATCATTTTTGCTATACTCTTCAAAGTTCTCGATTTGATAAACTTCTTTTAATTCATCTTTCATATAATAGTTAAAAACAGTTCTTTCATTCATATCATAAAAATAAAAATGAGCATCTTCAAGTGTTTTACTTTTTGCGTAAATTGAATCAAAAATCACTTCTTTTGTAAGAAGTTTCATATCATCGATTTTTGAGTAAGCACCTAAAAACATATTTAGAAATTCTATATTTTTTAGATAACTTAACTGTATATTTCTTTTTTGATTATCTATACTATACATAAGATTATTGTCACCAATATACCTTATATTTCTTAGCATATGTTCTTTAGATTTACTTGTTTTACTTTCAGAGTTTGTATGTTCTAATAAATTATCTAAAATATCCTCACCAAATAAAACTTCATAATTCCTAGTATCGAAAAGTAGAAATTTTATATTTTTTGTTTCTTCTATTTCTTTTAAATATGGCTTTAATAATTCAAGATTAAACTCTTTATTTAAAGATGTTTTTGCTTTAATAAAACCTATTACTTCATAAATGTAGTTACTTAAGTCATTTTCAATATCATCAAAATTCGTACTTGTATTATATTTTATACTCGCAATATAACTTTTTAAAACATCATTTTTGGAAAAACACTCATTTTGAAGAAGGATACTTATTTTATTTCTTTTTTCATACTCTAAGAAGAAATATATGGATAAAAAAGCAATTATTGCTAGGATAAAAATAAAAATTAAAGGAGTAAAAACTAATCTATTTTTTATATCTAAAAGATTGTAAAATTTCTTTCTTTTAAAAAACATTTAAATCCTTTAATATTTTATTTTTGCTAAATAAAGTCCATTTGCTTTTGCTGGAAGTTTAAAAAAATGTCCTTCTAATCTTAGCTGTTTTTTCAAATTTTCAATAGATTGTTTATTATCATTTATTGCCAATAAAAACCCAACCATTAATCTTATTTGCGATCGCAAATAAGAGTTTGCAGTAAATTTAAAAACATAAATATCTTTATATTTATAAAAAACTGCATCAAAAACTTCTCTTATTGTGATATCTTTGTCACTTCCTGTTTTGTGAAAATATCTAAAATCATAAATTCCTATAAACTCTTTTATAGCAAGTTTTAATAACTCTTCATTTATATTTTCAACATAGGTAATAAATTTATCATTAAAAGGATTTGTAGGTTTTGAAGTTATAAGATATCTGTAAACTCTTTTTTTTGCATGAAATCTTGAATGAAAATCATCGGCTACTTTTGATATATTTGAAATTTTTATTGAACTTGGAAGATTTTTATTTAAAACTTCTTTTAGCTTAAAAAAATCTATCCAATAATCAGGAACTAGACAATTAAAAACTTGCCCAGTTGCGTGAACTTCTTTATCTGTTCTTCCACTTAAAACTATATTTGTTTCAATATTTATTTTTTTAAATGCCTTTAAAAGCTTATCTTCAACAGTTAAACCATTTGGTTGTTTTTGACTTCCTTGATAACAACTGCCATCATACGTTATTACAAATTTTAAATTCATATTTATTTTAATACTCTTTTTTTATTGTTTTAGAGTATAAAACATATGTTCCTGTAAGCCAAATTAGAGGAATAATATATAAGGCATGTAATAAAATCTTATCACCAATAATTTTTATTAAAACATAATATAAAACTACTGCTACTAAAGAGAAAAATACTGCTCTATTTTTTTCATATCTTGGATTAAAATATCCAAAAGTAATCACTAAGAATAGTGAAAGTAAAGGAAATAATGAGGTTAAAATGAAAAATGTTAAATCATCAATATCAACACCTTTTTTAATATTATTTTCCCAATAATTATAAGTATCAGTAAAAGTTCCTATTTTACTATCTGCAATTGAATCATTTATATACATTGATTCAAAATCAATTTGATTTAATTCCTTATCATCAATAATAAAAGCCTTACCATCGTTTAGTTTGAAGCTTAAAGCGCCTTTATCATTATCTAAAATTGCTGTATCACTAATTATAAATTGGTCTTTATTTTTTTCTGTTTTAAATAGCTTTACCTCATCGTAAACTTTATTATTCTTAGCACTAATATATATTAACCAATCACCAAACTTCTGACCAAATTCGCTGGCTTTTATATTAAAATTTGCTTCTTTTTTCTTTACATCTAAAAACTGTTTTGTTAAAAACTTTGTTTTAGGAATTAATCCCACTGAAACTACTAATAATAGTGCAGATAAAAGCAAAGTTAGTGGTAAAAATATTTTTAAAATATTTACAGGATTTAAACCAAATGAAGTAATAACAGTTAATTCATATTCGCTTGCAAGTTTTGCTAAAGTTATAACCAATGAAATAAAAAAAGAAATCGGCATAGTAAAAAATAAAATTTGGGGCGTTGCATAAGCATAAAGTCTAAATAATTCAAAAAAGTCTATTGTAATTATTGAAGTTAATGATGCAATTTTTACTAAAAAAACAATTGATGTGATAAAAAATAGTCCTAAAAAAATAGGAAAAAAAGTAATCGCAAGTTGAGAATATAAATAGTGATTTAATTTCAATAAAAGGCCTTTATAAATGTTTCTAAATTAAAAAAATATTCTGTAAAAAATCCTAAAACTAAATAAGGAATAAATGGAGTTTGAATATCTTTTTTTACTAAATTTGAATAAATTGAAGGTATTATAGCAAAAAATGCAGCTAAAAATATAGCAAAAATACCTGAGTTCACCCCAAGAACCACTCCTATCATAGCAATAATTGGAATATCACCTTCTCCTAAAGCTTCTTGTGTTTTTAAACTTTCATCTTTTAAAAGTCTTGATTTAATATTTTGAATATAAAAAGTGATTACAAAATTTAATAAAACAAAAGCCCCTGCAAATAAAAAAGCATTTTTAAATGAATCAAAAAAAGAAAAACTTGTAGAGAAAAAACATAATAAAAAAACAATTAGTAATAAATAATCAGGCACTGCTTTATATTTCAAATCAATAAAAGATAAAACTATCAAAACATATGAAAGTAAACACATAAAAATAAACTCTTGATTTAATCCTAATTTTAAGTATAAAAGTAATGTCACCAAAGCACTTAAAAACTCAACTAGAAAATATTGAAAAGAAATTCTATTTCCACAATAAGCACATTTTGCCCGTAAAAATATATATGAAAAAAGAGGAATATTGTGATACCAATAAATCATATGATTACAAGAGGGACATTTACTTCTTTTATTTGTTAATAAAGATTCATTTAGAGGTAATTTTAAAATAAGTACATTTAAAAATGACCCAAAACAAGCACCAAAAATAAAACTAAATGCCTCCAAATCGTCTCTCTCTTTTTGAGAAATCACTTAAAATATCATCCAGTTCAGATTCTGTGAAATCTGGCCAAAAAGTCTGAGTAAAAAACATCTCCGCATAGGCATTTTGCCACAATAAATAGTTTGAGAGTCTTACTTCTCCACTTGTACGAATTAGTATATCAACAGCAGGAATTCCTGCTGTATCAAGACAAGATTCTAAATTTTCTTCTGTTACTTCAAGTTTTTGTTCATTTAATTTTTTAATTGCTCTTATTATTTCATTTTTTGAACCATAATTTAATGCTAAAACTTGATTAAGACCTGTACATTTTGAAGTGTCATCTTCAGTCTTTTTTATTCTTTCTTGTAATGTTTTTGAAAATCTTGTTAAATCTCCAATTGCCTTAAATCTAATATTATTTCTTAAATAAACTTCTAATTCATTTTTTAAATATTTTTCCAAAAGTTTCATCAAAAATTCAACTTCTAGTTTAGGACGTTCCCAATTTTCTGTCGAAAAAGCATATAAAGTTAAATACCTTATTCCTATGCTTGCACAATATTCTGTGATTTTTCTTACTGTTTTTGCACCTTCTTCATGACCTGCTGTTCTTTTAAGACCTCGTTCTTTTGCCCATCTTCCATTTCCATCCATAATCATTGCAATATGAACAGCAGTTTTTAAGTTATTCATACTTATTAAACTCTTCTTTCAATTTTTCTAAGACATTCAAAGATACATCCAATTTATCACCGCTAAATGTATAAGAATTATCTTTTAAAATCAATTCAATATTATTATTATCGCTTCCAAAAGTATTCGCTTCATTTAAAATATTTAGACAAACTCCATCAAGATTTTTATTTTCTAACATTCTTATAGCACTATTTAGTGCTGTTGTTTCATCTATTTCAGCTTTAAAACCAATAGTTACAATTCCCTCTTTATCAAGAGATTTTAAAATATCCATATTTTGTTTTAACTCTAAATTCCAGTGTGTCCCAATTAACTCTTTTTTTAATTTTCCATCTTGTGGAAATGCTGGAACATAATCACTAACAGCTGCTACCATAAATAAAAATGGTTTTTTTAATATCAATGTTGGAGTTGAACTATCCATTAAAGTAGGTTTTGTTAGGATTCCTTTTTTTGCAACTCTAAGCGAATCAACTAAATATTCATACATTTCACTTGAACTTTCAACTTTTATTATGTGAATATCTTTTGGTAAGTTTTCATAACCTCTAGTGCTTACTAAACAAACATCTGCACCTTTGTAATATAAAGCCTTTGCCAAACTTGAAGCCATTTTCCCAGAAGAAAAGTTCGAAATATATCTTACATCATCAATTTTTTCTAAAGTTCCACCACCACTTAAAACTACTTTCCTATTTATCCAGTAATTATCTTTTAATAACTCTTTACAAGTAACATCAAAAATATCAACAGGTTCAGCCATTGCTCCATCACCAACATCTTTACAAACTAACTCTTTTGTTTGTGAAGAAATAATCTCATAATTACAAAGTTTTAGCATTTTAAGACTAGCTTGTGTAATGGGATTTTTCAACATATTTGTATTTGCAGCTGGTGCAATTAATTTCATTCTTGGATATGCTAAAGCTGTTTGTAAAAGTAAATTATTGGCTAAACCATTAGCTATTGCATTTATAGTATTTGCACTTGCTGGTGCAATTACAAAAATATCAGACCATTTTCCAATATCAATATGATTATAGTCTTGAGATTTGTCCCAATTCTCAGTATCTTCACATAATACTTTATTTTGAGAAATTGCTTCAAAAGTAATTGGATTTATAAATTTTTTTGCAGAATCTGTCATTATAACTCGTACAATTGCACCCGCTTTTATATAAAGTCTGATTAAATCTAAAGTTTTATAAATAGCAATTGAACCTGTAACCCCAACTAATATTTTTTTATTTTTTAATAGCATTTATTTTCTACTTTTTTTTACTTGAAAAATGTTTATAAAAATAACCATCAATAGTTTTTGCTTTTGCACGAGTAAGATATAACTCACCTTTTTTTACATTTCCTGTTACGCACGAACCAGCTCCGATTATTACATCATCTTCAATATTTACAGGTGCAACAAACTGAGTATCACTTCCTACAAAAACATTTTTACCAATAATTGTTTGATGTTTATTTACTCCATCATAATTACAAGTAATTGTTCCACAACCAATATTTGTTCCCTCATCAATTGAACAATCTCCAAGATATGATAAATGTCCTGCTTTTACACCATTTAAAATAGCTTTTTTTGTTTCTACAAAATTCCCAATATGTGTTTTATTTAATTCACTCAAGGGTCGTATTCGTGCCATTGGTCCAACATCACTATCTTTTACGATTGAGTCTTCAACAACAGAGTTTGTTTTAATATGAGAGTTTATAATTTTTGAATTTCCAAGTAAACTTACCCCATTTTCAATGATTGATTCACCTTCAATTTGTACACCCTCTTCTATATAAATAGTATCAGGTAATCTCATAATCACACCAGATTTCATAAACTCTTTTTTAATTCTATTTTGATGAATTACCTCAGCATCTGCTAATTCAATTTTTGAATTAACACCTTTAAAGTTTTCTTCATTTACAGCAAGTGGTTTTAAAACTTTTCCTTGGATAATTGCTATTTCAACTAAATCTGTGATGTAATACTCTTTTTGAGCATTGTTATTATTTAATTTTGGTAAGTTTTCAAGTAGAAAATTTGTTTCAAATTGATAAATTCCAGCATTTGCAGTTGTAACTTTTAATTCATTTTCGTTTGCATCTTTTTGTTCAACTATTTTTTTAACATTTCCATTTTCAATAATAACTCTTCCATATCCATCAGCACTTTGTAGTTCTAAAACAGACATTACAATAGTTGCATTTATATCAAATTTTTCAAGTTCACTTGATTGAATTAAAGGCATATCTCCATTTAAAACTAAAACTTTTTCATATTTTGGAGTAATTCCCATAACCGCACCACCAGTTCCGGGATAGTTCAAATGGTCTTGAATTACAAAATTGATATTTGTAAAATATTTTTCCATTTGCTCTTGAACTCTTTGAGCTTGATGAAATAAAACAACTGTTATATCATCACTTAATTTTAAAGCCTCTTTTATTGAATAATACAACATTGGTTTTCCAGAAATCTTATGTAGTACCTTTGGAGTATCTGATTTCATTCTTGTTCCTGCACCTGCTGCTAAAACTATTATTGATTTATTAAACATTTTTATCCTTTTTCTTATTTTAGTACTTCATTGATTTCATTTCTGAAATTCTGAGCAACCTCAGCTAATGCATCTTGCATTTTTAAATCATTAACATTAGTAATGATTAATTTTTCTAAATTTTTTTCTCTATCTTTAAAAAATTGTGCCACTTTCTTATTTTTTGGATTTCTATTATACATTAGAACGCCTGATGCAATAAGTGCTATTATCAATTTTATATGCCCAAAAATAGCAGCATAATTTAATAAAGTAAATCCAGATTTATCTGGCTGATTCATATCTCCACCGGCTGCTATTAGCCATCTTGCAATTTTATAATTACCATGCCATTGGGTGTGATGAAGTGCTGTTCTTCCATGAATATCTTGTAAAGTTAAATCCGCTTTTTTAGTTAGAAGTTTTTCTACAACAGCTAAATCATTTGCAATTACTGCTTTATGAATTACCGTTCTTCCATCATTATCTTGAATATTAATATTTACCCTATATTTTAGAAAATTGACTAATCTTTCAATAAAAGCATCTTTATTTTTTTTATCTTTTAGTTTTAAGCCCTCTTCTACCATATACATCAAAGGGGTATATCTTCGTTTATCTAATATATTTAAATTTACACCATAATTTACAATCGTTTTTAATGTTTCAAGATCATTATATAAAACCAAATCAAATAATATATTTTTTCCATCAAGTCTTTTAGCTTCTATATTTGGTCTATATGTTAAAACTTTTTTTAATAAAACATCATATTTTTCATCATCTTCTATTATTGCAGATAAAAAAGGATTCATTTTTTTTAAACCTTTTTGAATAGCAATTATTTCAACAATATCATCAACAACTGTTTTTTCATCTAAATCTTTAGCTTCAATATTTGCACCTTTTGAAAATAAAAAATCTATCATTTTATAATTTGAATAACCTTTCATGATTTCTTTGTAAATAATATTTTTATCATTTTCATCACTAAAATTAATATCAGCACCACACGCTATTAGAAATTCTACATTTGCAAAATTTTTATTTTCTATTTCTTTTTGAAGTGTAGTTTTACCATCTTCATGAATTTTATCAATATCTAATCCATTATCTATGAATAAAAGTGCTAGAGATAAGTAATCTTTTTCAGGACTTATTAGCTTATATTTACCATCAAGTTCTGAATTGTTTTTTTGTAATGCATGTATATACAAAAGCTCATCAAGAATGTTTTTATTATTGTTATCAACAATATTTAAATTTAAACCTTTTTTAAATAAAAGTTCTATCAAAGGAATATTTTTAGAACCTTGTAAAATTGTATTAAAAAGGACATTTTGACCATCTTTGTCTAAAAAATTTACATTAATTCCATTTAAAATCAAAGTTTGGGCTATTGAATTATCCTCTTTTAATACTGCTTTAAAAAGAACCGATTGATAATTTTCGTCTAAAATATTTAAACTATCAACATTATTCACTACGTCTTTTAAAATATTAAGATTAGAACCTTCAACTGCATCAAAAAGTACAGTTTTTCCATAAGAATCTTTTATATTAAAAGCTGCACCATGGTTCATTAAGATTTCAAATATTTTATAGTTTCCCAAAAGAGCCACATTTTGAAGAATAGTTCTATTGGCACTATTTTTACGATTAATGTCAAAACCATTTTCAATTAAAAATCTAACCATAACACCATCTGAGCGATCAACCGCTTCATCTAAAACTGTTCGTCTAAAATTATCTTCTGAATATAAATTTATATTATTTTTTATTAAAATTCTAATTGCATCAATTTTTCTTTTTGCAACCAAAGAATATAAGATAGTACGCCCTTTTTCATCTCTTTTATTTAAATCTATACCTTTATCTATATATTTTTGAATTTTATTTCTATCTATATCTTCTGATAGTAATTCTTTTAGAAAAAGGTCTTCACTAATTTTAAAAAAGCTAAACACGCTAGACGTTCCTTTTGTATCTCTTCATTTGTTTAAGTGGCCTATTTTAGCTAATTTTTTATTAAATTGTTTTTCTTCTTCTTGAATTATAATTTTTTTTAACATTTTTTTCTTTTTTATCATCATCTTCTCTTTTTTTAGGAAAAGACTTTCTAGGTATATCTTCTTGTATTAAATTACCCTTTAATGATTTTTCAATAAATGAGTTAAATGAATTTCTTAAAATATAAGCCTTATCATGATCAGGGAAAAGTTCTGGAAACTTATATGAAAGCCAAAGATATAAAGATATTTTTTTAACTTCATCTTCAACTAATAATAAATCCCTTTGAGTTATAGCTTTTTTTGGTAAAGTAATAGATGGTTTGTAGTGGCAAACTTTTTTCTTTATTACACTTGCGATATAAGCCTCGTAAGCTTGTAGGATTAAATTTGATTTAGTTGTGATTGGAGCTTGTGCTAAAAGATATTTATCATCAAGTTTTAAATTAAATCTTGTATCTACTATTTTTGCAGCTTCTAGCATTGATGAAATATTAGAAGCTACAAATGGTCCAGAAAAATACATATTATCAGCAAAAAACTTTAGTACTTTTGTTAAAGAGTTTGTTTTAATATGAGCAGCTAGTGCTTCAAGTTGATTATTATTTATTTTTACTTTAAAAGGTGGTTTTATAGTTCTTATAGGAGCTTCAAACTCAACTTTTATATGCTCTAAAACATCTCTTCTCGTGGCACCTAAAAACCCTGCTTCAAAGTGACCATAACGTCCAGCTCGACCTGCTATTTGAGTAATCTCATTTACTGTAATCTTTCTTTTACTAACTCCATCAAATTTTGTATCAGTTGTAAATAATATGGTTTTAATAGGAAGATTTAATCCCATGGCAATGGCATCAGTTGCTATTAAAATCTGACTTTTTTTCTCTCTAAATCTTTGAGCTTCATCACGCCTAACCTCGGGTGATAAATTCCCATAAATCACAGAAACCGTATAGTTCTTTTGTAGTCTATGTTTAAGTTTTAATACATCTGCTCTTGAAAATGCAATAAGTGCCGTTCCATCTTCTAGCTTATCTAAAGATGTCCATTTTGGTAAAAGTTTTAATTCATTTTTTCTTTGGTGTTTTACTATTTCTAAATTTTCATCTAAATATGCAGCAATTCTTTTTACTGCATCAAGTGCATTTACACTTCCTGTCATAATGATTTTTTTAGCAGGACATCCAATAATTGCATTTACCCAAGCCCAACCTCTATCTATATCATCAAGCATTTGAACTTCATCAATAACAGCCACATCAACATCTAAATCAAAATCTAACATTTCAATAGTTGAGCAAACATGAGCTGCACCTTCATTTAACATCTGTTCTTCACCAGTAATTAGTGAAGCTTCTATATTTGAAGCTTTTAAATCTTCATAACCTTCAAGTGCCAAAAGCCGTAAAGGTGCTAAATAAAGTCCAGAATTCGCCTCTTTTAATTTTTGCATTGCATTATAAGTTTTACCTGAGTTTGTGGGGCCCACATAAAATTCTAGTTTTCTGTTTAGACTTCTTGCCAATGGATATAAGGTTTTTAAATCACAGTTTAATAGTGATTGTAGTTGTTGTTGCCAATTTTCTTTCATGGCGCTATTATAATCAATTCAATATAATTCCAGATTAAACAAAAAATGAAGTGCAACTCGTTGCACTCTTTAGAGTTTTGCTACTTTTAACGAAATTTACTTTCGTGCTAAAAAGTAGACAAAAAATATCGGTTTCCTTAAAATTAGGGAAACTAAATTTAAGGAAAATAATGAATTGTGAATATTTTGGTAAATGTGCTTCTTGTGTTTTATATGACAAATCTTATGATGAACAATTAAATTTCAAATTGCAAAGGGAAAAAGATAGATTTTCAGACTTTACAACTATGGATTTTGACATTATAAAAAGTGAAGAAAAAGCTTTTAGAAATAGGGCTGAGTTTAGAATTTGGTGGGAGAAAGATGAAAATGCAAATGAGATTTTATCTTATGCTATGAATGATTTTAATAAAAATATTTTAGAGATAAACTCATGCCAAATTGTAAGTGCCCATATTCAAAAAATCATGCCAAAACTTTTAGATTTATTAATGAGTGAATTAACTCTTTCATATAAACTTTTTGCCGTTGAATTTTTAGGAAGCACAACAAATGATATGCTCGTAACTTTGATATATCACAAAAAACTTGATGAACGATGGAATGAATTAGCAAAAGAGATTGAAGAGAAATTAAATATCAAAGTTATGGGAAGAAGTCGAAAACAAAAGATTATTCTTAGTTCAGATTGCATAAATGAAACTTTAAACATAAATAATCAAACCTTCAAATTTGCCTACCAAGAAGGTGGATTTACCCAACCAAATACAAATGTAAATGTTCAGATGATTGAATGGGTTTTAAATAATATTGAAACTTCTTCAAATGATTTATGTGAGCTTTATTGTGGTGGTGGAAATTTTACGATTCCATTATCGACTAAATTTAACAAAGTACTAGCCACAGAAATTTCAAAAACCTCTATAAAATCAGCTTTAAAAAACTGTGAATTAAACAATGTAAATAATATAGAGTTTATAAGAATGAGTGCAGAAGAGTTCGTACAAGGACTACAAGAAGTGCGAGTTTTTAATAGATTAAAAGATGTAAATCTAAAAGATTATAACTTCGATACTATTTTTATGGATCCACCAAGATCAGGACTTGATGATACGACCAGAGCTTTAGCTAAAGATTTTGAACAAATTATATATATTTCATGTAATCCTGAGACTCTACACAGAGATTTAAATGAGCTTACAAAAACCCATGAAATCCTAAGGTTTGCATTGTTTGACCAGTTTGCATATACAAATCATATTGAAAGTGGTGTAATTTTAAAAAGAAAATAGGAACTTGAAACTTGTTTCAAGCCCTAAAAACTTCAAAGCATTAAAAAAGCGTCCGAAACAAGTTTCGGATTCCTAAAACAATCAACTAATTTTTTCTTCCCAACAGTTTATTAAATTTTCTAAAAAAAGTTTTTCTTCTTGATGCGAAACTGCAAATTCTTCTATCTCTTTTTTTGTTTTAACTATTGCTTCTTTACACTCTTCTAAAATTATTTCATATTCAGCATTTGACAATCCACAACTTTGTTTTGCAAAAGTTTTATATGTTTTTTCTTTCCACCAAAGTTTCCCATCACTAAGTCTTAAAGCTGGAATATCATTTTTGATATAAACTTTTGTGGTGATTACATCATAAATTGGAGCAAGATATGAATCTTCAAAATCAGTTTTATAAAGTATCCCATAATTTTTTAGATGACCATCTCCATTTTTAAGCAGATGATTCATAAACAAGGCTTTAAAAAATATTTTTAAGGATTCTTTTCTTTTTTGAGGACTGATTACATCTTTTATAACTCTAGCTATTTCTTCATAACTTCCATCATATTTTTGTTCTGTTCCTCGCGCCGTTAATACACACATATCTTCAAAACCTAAATAACTATTTTCTAAAATATCAAATCTTTTCATAATAAACATTTTAAAATCATCACTTATATAAAATTCTGGTGTTGGAAGTTTGGCATAAGAACAAGCTTTCATACAAAAATATTCATTAAGTGCTAAATTTGGATAATTATCTTCCCAAGATTTAACAATATAATGTTCAAATTTCATAGTAGTTTTATTATGTGCTTTTAGTAAAAGTTTTGGTTGAACTCCAGAAACTCCTGAACGAATAGCGAATCGTTCAAGTAACTCATCAAATAAATTTTGTTTAGAAGAGTTTAAAATATCTTCAAGTTTTAAATCATCTTTTATATCACCTATTTCTTCAAATTTTACTCTACCTAACATATAAGGACCAATAAGTTTTAAGAAATTTATATCATCCATAGTTTGGATTTTTGAGAAATGATTTTTTATAGTATCTTTCAATGCACCTTCTGGCATATTCATCTGAAAAATTGGATGAAGTTTTTTACTACTCCAACTAGCATTTCTTATAGGCATAGTAAAACTTACAACATCTATTGCTGATTTATCATAATTAAAAATATACTTATCATCTTCATAAAATAAATTTCCACTATCTGTTTTATTTATAAATACTTTTAGATTATCTTTCATTTTGTAATTCCTCTAAAGTTTTTGGTCTTCCCTTTGGTCGTAGACTAAACTCAACACCCAATAAATCTAAAATAATTTCTACTTTTTTTATACCAACTTCATCTATAAAACCATTTTCTATTTTTGAAATAGTTCGTTTTGTGATGCCTGAATATTTTTCTAAATCATCTTGAGACCAGTTTTTTTCTTTTCTTAAAAGTTTTATCTCTTTTCCTAATTTATCAAGTTTCATAAATATTTTCCTTAAATATGAAGTTTATTTCTTATTATAATTTAAAATAAATAAAATATGAATTATATTTCTTATATGAGTTAAAATTAATATTTTAATCTAATTTTAAGAAATGGTATGTAATACTTTCAATATAAAGATTAGGGGTCGATGGATTCCGAAGAGATGAAAAGAAATTTTTTCTCTATGCTTGGGACTTTAAAAAGAAACAAGAAGGTTATAGGCTGTGATAAACTCTTGTCACAATGTGTCATAATTAAAAAGGATTTATTATGAGAATTAATACTAACATTTCATCTTTAACAGCTCAAGAAGCTGCGGTTAATACTGGTAAAAGTATAACTACATCTTTAGAAAAACTTTCTACTGGTCTTAGAATCAATAAAGCTTCTGATGATGCTTCTGGTCTTTCAATTGCTGATAAACTAAGAACTCAAGCAACATCTATTAACCAAGGTATCGCTAATGGTAATTCAGCTGTTTCATTACTTCAAATTGCTGATAAATCAATGGGAGAGCAATCTAATATTTTAGATACAATTAAAAGTAAATTAATTCAAGCTAATACTGATACAACTTCAGATGATGGTAGAGAAGCTATTAGAAAAGATATCAACAAATTACTTGAGCAATTAGATAATATTGCAGAACAAACTAACTATAATGGTAAAGTTTTACTACAAGCATCAGCTACTGATAAAGCTTCATCAACAAGTTTAAATTTCCAAGTTGGTGAAACAAAAAATGATACTATTTCAAATGCTGCAATTCAGGCTAATACTAGTGGTCTTGGTGGTGGTGCAGACATTATCGTTACTGGACAAGGATTAGCTGCTGGTGAAACTTTAAAAGTTAAAGATAATGATTCTACAGGACAATTAATCACATTAAGTGGATCAGATGCAGATACAGTAGTTAATGGAGTTGTAACTGCTCAGGGAGCTAACACTGTAGCTACTAGTGTAGAATTAAGTGGAGTGGTTGGGAAAATTACAGCAGTTGCAGATGATGTTACAATAACAAGTGATGATGCCGATACAATAGCAGCTCTTGATTTAATGGTAGCAGGAGGAGATAATACTGCTACGGCAATCCTTTCAAAAAGTGCAACAACTGGTGAATACACTCTTTTAGCAGATGCAACTATTGACTTTGGTGATTTAAACGCAAAATTAGGAATGAAACAAGCTGGTGATGCAGCAAATAGTATTACAATTTCAACAAAAGAAACTGTTTCAATTAAGAATACTGACCCATCTAAGGAATTAGATATTGCTGGAGATAAGTTAGTTGGAGGTGAAACACTAGCTACTCTTAAAAATTTAGGTGCTAATCAACTTACAGATAAAGTAGCAGCAAAATTTCAAGATGTTATAAATACTTCGTTAACTGAACTGAATGGTTATAGAGGAGATATAGGTTCTACTCAAAACCAAGTAGAATCAGCTGTTAGAAACTTAATGACTCAAGCTACAAATGTAAAAGCTGCTGAGTCTATTATTAGAGATGTTGATTATGCACAAGAGTCTGCAACCTTCAACAAACAAAACATCATTTCTCAAGCTGGTTCATATGCAATCAGCCAAGCAAATGCTGTTCAGCAAAATGTTTTAAGATTATTACAATAGTAATTTTCTTTAAAACTCTTTCAAAACCTAAGTCTTTTGACTTAGGTTTTTTTATTTATTTTAATTAAATTTTTACTATAATAATCCAAGATAAAAGGATTAAAATGCAAAACAACTCTATCCCCCAAGACATCATAAAAATACAAAAAAAACTAGCTTTATTTGAAAAAGATTCTAGAAACTATAAAAAATATACAAAAATTCTTGCAAAACATATTAAATCCCATACTATGAAAAAAAGAGTTAATGCTCATATAAAAACAATTGAAACAATTGAAAAAATAGAAAAAGAAGTTAAAGAATAAAAAAACATTACAAAATGTAATAAAAATCTATACTTCATAAAAAATCTGCTAAAATCTCAACATAAAATAAGAACAAACAAATATAGGAAGTAATATGGATGACAATCAAAAAAAATCTTTAGAGTTAGCGATTAAGCAAATTGATAAAACATTTGGTAAGGGTACACTTATTCGATTGGGAGATAAAGTTGTAGTTCCTACTGAAACTATTAGTACAGGTTCTTTGGGACTTGATTTAGCACTTGGTGTTGGTGGTCTTCCAAAAGGAAGAGTTATTGAGATTTATGGACCTGAAAGTTCTGGTAAAACTACATTAACATTACATGCAATTGCAGAAGCTCAAAAAGCTGGTGGAGTTTGTGCATTTATTGATGCGGAACATGCTTTAGATGTTGGGTATGCAAAAAGATTAGGAGTAGATACTGATAATTTACTAGTTTCTCAACCTGATTTTGGTGAACAAGCTTTAGAAATTTTAGAAACGGTAATTAGAAGTGGAGCTGTTGATTTAGTTGTAATTGACTCAGTTGCTGCTCTTACTCCAAAAGTTGAAATCGATGGAGATATGGATGACCAACAAGTTGGTGTTCAAGCTAGACTTATGTCAAAGGCATTAAGAAAAATTACAGGTTTATTAAATAAAATGAACTGTACAGTAATTTTCATTAACCAAATAAGAATGAAAATTGGAATGACAGGTTATGGAAGCCCAGAAACAACAACTGGTGGAAATGCACTTAAATTTTATTCATCAGTAAGACTTGATATTAGAAGAATTGCGACACTTAAACAAGGTGAAAATTCAATTGGAAATAGAGTAAAAGTAAAAGTTGTAAAAAATAAAGTTGCAGCACCTTTTAAATTAGCAGAATTTGACATTATGTTTGGTGAGGGTATTTCAAAAACTGGTGAATTAGTTGATTATGGTGTTAAACTTGACATCGTTGATAAAGCTGGTGCTTGGTTCTCTTATGGTGATTCAAAAATTGGACAAGGAAGAGAAAACTCAAAAGTATTCTTAAAAGATAATCCAGAAATTGCAAAAGAAATTGAAAGAAAAATTTTAGAATCAATGGGAATCAATGATGCTTTAATAAGCAGCAGTTCAGATGACCTTGAAGATGCAGCAGAAATCGACGAATAAAAACTTATTAAAAAAAGGGAATACTAAAACTCCCTTTTATTAAAAACCTCTCAAAAAAACTTCCATTAAAACTACAAAAGCAAATAACAAATTTATTTTAGCTATAATCTTCTAAATTATGAAAATAGGAGACCTAAGTGGTATTTATCGATAATGTATACGCTGATGAAGTATTAGATTCAAGAGGAAATCCAACTGTAAGAGCAACAGTTATATTAAGTGATGGTACAAAAGGTAGCGCAATAGTACCAAGTGGTGCTAGTACAGGAAAAAGAGAAGCTCTAGAACTAAGAGATGGTGATAATAGATTTTTAGGAAAAGGTGTTTTAAAAGCAGTTGAAAATGTAAACACTACAATTGCAAATGAATTAATTGGTTTAAGTCCATTTAATCAAGCTGAAATTGATGCAACAATGAAAGATATTGATGGAACACACAATTATGCTAACCTTGGTGCAAATGCAGTTTTAGGTGTTTCAATGGCAACAGCACGAGCTGCAGCAAATTCGCTTCAAATTCCATTATATAGATATTTAGGTGGAGCAAATGCTATGACTATGCCTGTTCCTATGTTTAATATCATAAATGGTGGAGAACATGCAAATAATTCTGTTGATTTTCAAGAATATATGATTATGCCTGTTGGATTTGAAAACTTCAATGAAGGTTTAAGAGCTGTTTCTGAAATTTATCAACACTTAAAAAAAGTTATTGATTCTATGGGTGAATCTACAGCTGTTGGTGATGAGGGTGGATTTGCGCCAAACTTAAAATCAAATGAAGAACCAATTACAGTTATTATGACTGCTATTGAAAAAGCAGGTTATGTTGCTGGTGAACAAATTGCGATCGCACTTGATGTTGCTGCATCTGAATTAATAAATGAAAAAGGTTTATATGTATTAAAGTCTGAAAATAGAGAACTTACATCTGCTGAGTTAGTTGCTTATTATGCTGATTTATGTGCAAAATATCCAATAGTTTCTATTGAAGATGGATTAAGTGAAGATGACTGGGATGGATGGAAGATTCTAACTGATGTGTTAGGACATAAAGTTCAATTAGTTGGCGATGATTTATTTGTAACTAATGCTTCAATATTAGCAGAAGGTATTAAAAAAGGAATTGCAAATTCTATTTTAATTAAACCAAATCAAATTGGAACAGTTAGTGAAACTATGCAGACAATCAGACTTGCACAAAGAAATAACTATAATTGCGTAATGTCACACAGATCAGGTGAGAGCGAAGACGCATTTATCGCTGATTTTGCTGTTGCTTTAAATTGTGGCCAAATTAAAACTGGTTCAACTGCAAGAAGTGATAGAATCGCAAAATATAACAGACTACTTGAAATTGGTGCGGAAATTGCTTATGCAGAATATTTAGGGAAAGAACCTTTTAGAAAATAGTATTAAGCAATGAAATTATTAACAACATATAAGAAATTTATATTAATAGCATTTATATCATTGATGATTACGATATTTTTTTCTTATCATTTTGTTAATGTTCTCTTTGGAGACAACTCTTTACAAGTTTATAATTCATTGAAATATAAAAAAGAGTATCTCGAAGGTGAAATTCTTCGATTGCAAAGAGAAAATGCTTATTTACAAAAAGAATATTTTGAATTAAAAAATTTGGAGCCAGAACAATGAAAACTTTATTTTTATTTACATTAACTATCATTTTATCTATAAATTTAAGTGCAAGAGAAAATCCATTTGCAGTTACAGATGCATATGAAGAAGAAGCCGCTAAAATTATTGAATTAAATGAAAGACCTGCAACTGTAGAAAGTATACAAGAAGCACAATATATAAAAGAAATGCAAGACAAGATGTTAAAACCTACATCAACAGATGCAAATAAAAATAAAGTAGAAGATGCCACAAAAAGAGTTGCTCCACTTATCAAAGATGGTCCAAATCCTCCTAAAACTTACTCTAAAAGAGAAGTTGATTCTATGATTCAAAATACGAAAAAAACTGCTGAACAAAATACAAAAGAGATTGTAAAAAAAGAGTTATCAAAAACACAAAATATAGAACCAACTCAAGTTATATATGTAAAGCCTAGAGGTGATGTAGTGGATGAAGAGGCACTTGTTAGTAAAAAACTACTTCCTTTTCTTAAAATAGATTTTAATGATAATAAAATAATCATTCATACTGAGTATAAAGTTTCAAAAAAATTCTCTGTTACTAAAGAAAATAAAATCATTATTGACTATAAAGCTAACGTAAACTTTTTAACATTAAAAGATAATCTTGATTCAAAAAATTACAAAAAAATTGCAATTGGAAATCATAATTCAGAAGGTTATTTCAGAGTTGCTCTTGAGCTAATTGATAAACCATCAAAATATGATGTAAAATACGAAGATAATTTAATTACTATTTCTAAAATAAACTAAATTTGTAATTATTCTAATAACAACCATTACAAGTAATACTTCTAAAATAGAAATTCTTGTGTTATTGAATGATTATTATATGCGCTATTAACGGCGTCAATGGCATTGCATAAGACAAGCCTAGCATAAAAAATTTATTCCATCCCCTCTCTTTTACAAATAATAAAGAAGCTAATAATCTAATTACAATCATTGCAAATGTAATAAGAATTCCTGCTATAAATGCTCCAAAAGCGATTTTAAGATCTTAGCTGTAATCATTAAGAAAAATATAGCCTTAGATATTCTTATATCTTGTACTTGATGATCTTTTTGTGGCATTAAATCTCAGAAAATCGCCAAATAAGATTGTGGAACAATTTATAAACCATAAGCATTACAACAAGAAATAATATAAATAGTATTATTATTTTGTAAAAATCACTACCTACTCCAAACTCTAAAGCAGCAGAAACTGTAGTTAATGCAAAAATAGATAAAATCTCACCAATAAGACCTACTATAAAAGCCAGTTTAATCCACTCACTCTTTTTTTAGAGCCACTAATACTCCAATAGAAATCAAAGGAAGTATAACAATAAATATTTTTCCTAAATTAAAACATAAGGTAATAAGAATAGAAGTTGGAAATAAAACAACATTATATAAAAGTAATTTTTTAAGCATTCTGGGAGAAATTTCACCCATCATTATTTCAACAGGAATTGTAGGTATATAAGTTTAAATACTAATGGTGAAGTAAATATTATTAATGAAATTGAAATGATTATTAATATTTCTTCACTCATAAACTATACTTATTTTTCGTCCGCCATTACATGAAAGTTTTTAGCTATTTTAAATCCTAAAGATTCTAAAGCCGCAACATCATCTTTTGGTGATTTACCAGCGGTTGTTAAATAATCTCCAATAACAAAAGCATTTGCACCTCTGTTGAATATTTCATATTGCTCATCACCAAACATTAACTCACGTCCTCCTGCAACCATTATTTTATGAGCATTTGGAATCATTTCTTTTGCAAGTGTAACTAAATCAAATGCTTCTTCTCTTGTTATTGTATTTTTTACAATTGGTAAAGCTTCATTTGGGTGAAAAAAGTTTAGTGGAACATTCATAGGATCAAGTGAATTAATTGCTTCTAACATAGAAATTCTATCTTCTTGAGTTTCTCCCATTCCAAAAATTCCACCACAAACAAGTTTTAAACCAGCTTCTTTTACATTTAGACATGTTTGATATCTTTCATCCCAAGAATGTGTCGTACAAATAGTTGGATAAAAATCTCTTGATGTTTCTAAATTGTGGTTATAGTTACTAATACCTGCTTCTTTTAACTCTTTTAATTGCTCAACAGTAGCTGTTCCATTACAAGCGATTAATCTAAGTCCTAAATTTTCTTTATTAATAGCACGTGCAGCTTGGGCAATAAATTTAGTTTTCTTTTCAGTTAATCCAAGTCCTGCTGTTACTAAACAAAATCCAACAGCTCCATTTTCTCTAGCCTTTTTTGCTTCTAATATAATTTGTTCAATACTTTTAAGTGTATATCTTTGAATATCTGCTTTATATCTTACACTTTGTGTACAGAATTTGCAATCTTCGTTACAAGTACCACTCTCAACATTACAAATTGCACATAGAAATATTTCTTCTTGATTATCGTTCATATATATATTCTTCTTTCTCAAATTTTGTATTTTTAATATTTTTAAAATAGCGCGTGATTATATACTCATTTTCTTTAATCTCAAGTTGTACACACTCAATCAAAGGCTTTTCACGGGCGCACACTTCACCTGGATTTATAAATAATGTTTTATTTTTATATTCACATTCAAACATATGAGTATGCCCAAAAATCACCACATCACTATCGGGTGTCATGTAATATGGCAAGTGCATAAGTTTAAATTTTATATCTTTAATTTTAAAATAATATGGTTCTGTTTTTATATTATATTTTGTTGCTAATGAAAATAAATTTCTATCATTATTTCCAAAAACACAAACATATTTAAGCCCTGAACTCTCTAAAAGTTCAAGATTTTTTTCAATACATAAATCACCTGCATGAACCAAATATTCACTATTTATCTCTTTTAAAAAATCAATAACTTCTTTGGTAAAGTCACCTTTTAGGTGACTATCAGATAAAATGCCAATTTTCATAATTACTTATCAGCAATCTTTTTTGCAGTAGTTTTTTTAGCTGTTGTTTTCTTAGGAGCTGCTGTTTTTTTTACTGGAGCTTTTTTTGTACTTGTTGATTTACCTTTTGATTTTGAATCTTTTGAAATAATCTCAAGACAATCTTCTAATGTTAAATCTTTTGCTTCCATTCCTTTTGGAATTTTGAAGTTTTTTCTACCTTGTTTTATGTATGCGCCATATTGTCCAATTAAAATTTGAATTTTCTCTTTATCAAATGATTTAATTGTTGATTTCTCTTTTGCTTCATCTAAATCTTTTATAATTTCTAAAGATCTTGTCAAATCAACAGTATAAGGATCATCCGTTTTTAATGAATAATATTTTGTTTTAATTTGTAAATATGGTCCAAATCGTCCAATATTTGCTTTAATTTCATCACCATTAGCATCAAGTCCTACAACCCGTGGAAGTGTAAATAAAAACATTGCTTCATCAAATGTAATTGTGTCCATATTTAAATGATCAGGAATTGCCACAAATTTTGGTTTTTCTTCATCATCTTTTGTTCCAATTTGAATAAATGGACCAAATCTTCCAACTCTTGCACTTACTGGTTTCCCAGATTTTGGGTCAGTTCCTATTTCTCTCACTTGTAAATAATCTTCTTTATTTACACTTGTCTCTTTTTCATCAATAGTTTTTTTGAAATTTCCATAAAAATCTCGCATAACTTCTTCCCAAGCGATTTTTCCCTCTGCAATTTCATCGAACTCTTCTTCAATTTTTGCTGTAAATCCTAAATCTACAATATAAGAAAAATGGTCAACTAAAAAACTATTTACAACTTCACCCGTTGGTGTGGGAATTAGTTTTTTATCTTCTGTTTTAGTTACATATTCCCTTGCTTGAATAGTTGAAATTGTTGGAGCATAAGTTGAAGGACGACCGATTCCCTCACTTTCAAGTTTTTTAACCAAAGAAGCTTCTGTATATCTAGCTGGTGGTTTTGTAAAGTTTTGCTCTGATTCTAATTTTTCTAATTCTAAAATTGTTCCAATTTCTACGTTTGGAAGAATCTTTTCTGTACTATCAAGGGCAGCCTCTGGATTATCACTACCTTCTGTATAAGCTCTCATAAATCCTGGGAAAATAATTCTTTGACCTTTTATTTGAAACTCATACTCTTTATTTTTCCCTGCTTCAATTTTATATGTTGTATTTGCTATTTTTGCAACTGCCATTTGAGTTGCAAGTGTTCTTTTCCAAATTAAACTATAAAGTTTATATTGAATATTATCAACATAAGATTTTATTTCACTAGGTTTTAAAGCTAAATTTACAGGTCTTATTGCTTCATGGGCTTCTTGTGCACCTTTTGCTTTTGATTTGTAAACTCTTGGGCTTTTTAAAGAATATTCTTTCCCATACTCTTCATCAATAACATCCTTTGCAGCACTTGTAGCAACTGTTGAAAGATTTAATGAGTCAGTTCTCATATATGTAATCAAACCACCCGTATGACCTGGTATATTTCCTACATTTCCTTCGTATAATTGTTGAGCAATAATCATTGTTTGCTTAACCGAAAGTCCTAGTTTTCTACTTGCTTCTTGTTGCAAAGTTGATGTTGTAAAAGGTGCTGCTGGGTTTCTTATACTTTCTTTTTCTTCAATATCATCAAGTTTATAAATACCTTGATTTAATGAATCTTCAATTTTTAAAGCTTGTTCTTCATTTGTAACTTTTGCAGTTTTTCCATTGATTTTTGCAAGTTCTGCTTTTAATTCAGGATTTATAAAATCAGCTTTTACTCTCCAATATTCCTCAGGAATAAAAGCTCTAATTTCATTTTCTCTATCAACAATGATTCTAACAGCAACACTTTGAACACGTCCAGCACTTAATCCATATCTTACTTTTTTCCATAAAAGTGGTGAAAGTTCATATCCAACAGCACGGTCAAGTATTCTTCTTGCTTGTTGTGCATCAACTAAGTGTTGATCAACATCTCTTGGATTTGCTAATGCTTTTAAAATTGCATCTTTAGTAATCTCATGAAATACAATTCTTTTTATAGGGTTTTTTTCGATTTTAAGTGCTGGAATTAAATGCCAAGCAATTGCTTCCCCTTCCCTATCCTCATCGGCCGCTAGGTAAATGGTGGTATCTTTTGTAATATGTTTTTTTAAATCGCTTATTACTTTTTTCTTATCAGCAGAAACTAAATACTTTGGTTTGAAATTATCTTCAGGATCAAATCCCAACTGAGATTTTGGTAAGTCTCTTACATGCCCCATAGAGGCCATAACCGTATAATCACTACCTAAAAACTTCGAGATTGTTTTCGCTTTTGCTGGGGACTCCACTATTACTAAATTCTTCACTAAAAAACCTTACATTATTTTGAAGTTTGCATTTTAACATAAATAAATTAATATTACTTGTAAATAATTATCTCTTCTTTTATATCTATATTAAACTGCTCTTTTACTTTTTCTTTTACTAAATCGATTAAATATATTGCATCTTCAAAAGTTCCATCACCATAATTTACTAAAAAATTTGCGTGTTGTTCTGAAAAACTCATATCGCCTTTTTTTACACCTTTTAATCCAACTTCTTGAATTAATCTACCTGCAAAATCATCTTTTGGATTTTTAAAACAAGACCCAGCACTTGAAATATGTGGCTGATTGTCCCTCATTTTATTAAACTCTTTTAACATTTCTTTAGAAAATCCATATTCCACATTAAAAACAACTTCATAAACGATTGTATCAATTTTCGTTTTTCTATAAGAATATTCTATATCCTCTTTTTTGATATAAGCATCTTTTGTTTTAATACTATGAATATAATTGAACATTTCCCATGATTTCAAACCTGCATTCATTTTTACTAAACCACCTAAATTTCCTGGTAATTTTGCTAAAAATTCTAAGTTTTTTATATCATTTTTTCTTGCATATGTTAAAAGTTTACCCGATGTTGTTGCGCATCCTACATAAAGTAAATTTTCTTCTTGCTTAATATAATCAAATTCTTCTCCTAAAATTGCAAATTTTTTATTTGTATTAGGAGAAATTAGTAAATTATTTGCTCGACCTATTATTTCATAATCACTATAATCACCTATTTCATTAATTACAAGTACATCTAAAACTGGACCTATTTTTATTGAAGAGTATTTTTTAAAATCTATTGTTCTTATATTATTTAACATAAATTATTTTGCTCTTAATTCTTCATATTCACTTGGAATTAAGAAATCTTGAGATTTTATTAAGTTTTCATAAAAACCATTTTTATAACCCAGCTCATATAATTTATCCAAAGCTTTATATTGAACTTCACTCATATTAACAGAGTTATCATTTGCATATAAATCTAAATATTTATCTAAGGTTTGCGCATCTACTCTAATCAAACCTTTTTCAAGTAACATTGGAGCTAAAACTCGTCTATTTTTATTTGCAACTTCAACTGCTTTTATTAAAGTGTTCTCATAATCAATTGCACTATGAAGGGGAATTGAACGTCGTAAACACATTCCACCAAGAGGAAGAGGTAAACCTCCACCACTTAATTCAACCCAAATATCCCACATTTCACGCTCAACTTCTAATTCGTTATTATAAGTTAAAATTGATTCATGTATTAAAACACCTGCATCAACTGTTCCATCTAATACCGCGTTTTCAATATCTAAAAAATTCATATATGTAATTCTTGCATTTGGATATGCTATTTTAAACAAAAGTGCATTTGTTGTAAACTCACCACTAAGAGCTACTTTAAAATTTCTTTTCAATTTTGTTCCGATTTTTTTTATTAGTTTAGGACCATATCCCTCACCAAAAGAAACAGCTGTTTTTAAAAGTGCATAATCATCTTTTACAAACGGATATAAAGCAAATGAAATTGCACAAATATCATATTCACCTTTTAAAGTTGCTTGATTTAATGTTTCAATATCAGCTGCAATATTTTCAAATTTTGCGTTTTTTGCACTAACCCAACCAAATTTAATTGCATAATACATAAATATATCATCAGCATCTGGTGAATGTGCAACACTTATTGTTTTCAATATAATTCCTTTATTTTCAATGTTGATTGTAACAAGTTATGATTTATAAATCATACTCATATTTTAGTTTTTTAATAATATCAAATACAGATGTTGCATATTGAATTCCTATATCAGAATTATATTTCCACCCAGTATTATAACTAGCCCAAATTTTTATCCAATTATTTTTATGAACTTTTTTCCAGTAATCAATTTCTACAATAGCATTTGCCGTTGAAAACCCAACATCATAAACAAGTTTATTTGCAAAATATCTTCTATTATAAATAGTATCACTTACTTTTTGTCTTTTAATTACACTTTTTATATTTGATTGAAAAAGTCCATAATCATTACTTATTGGATTAATTAAATTTTTGCCAATAGAAGACTCTTTAAGTGCAATTGCCATTAAAGTATATTTCATATAATTATCATCTGTTAATGATTTGATTTTTTTTAATATTAAGATATCCATTTGACTTAAACCCAATGAGTTGCAAAAAGACAGATTAAATGATAATAAAAAAAGGATGATTATTTTTTTCATGGCTAAGTTTACAATAATTCTAATCATTTTTACAAATGATTAGAATATATAGTATTAATATCCTGAGTTTGATACGTAAAACGAGATTATATTTAATAATGGGTCAATTAATAAAATAGAAATTAAAAGCAAGAATACCGCAAGTCCAACTGCTGATTTCATTGGTAATGAAGCATTTTGCATAAATTTACTTTTAGAATCTTCTTCTGGATCTCTTAAGAACATATATGAAACAGGTCTTAAATAATAATAAGCTGCAATTGCTGAATTTATTACAATAATAATAGCAAGTGCAATATGCCCTGCATTTACAGCACTTGACACTAAATACATTTTACCCCAAAACAAAGCAAAAGGAGGAAGTCCTGTTAGTGCAAATAAAAACATTGCCAAAATTGAAGCTGTAAATGGAGAAATTTTTGCAAGTCCTGAGAACTTTTTAAAAGCATAAGGAGAGCTATAATCTTCAAACTCTTTTCCTCTATTTAACCACAACATTCCAAATGCTCCAAAATTTGTAATTGTAAATAAAATCCAATATAAAAATAATGCTGTGATTGCTTGTTGAGTTCCAATAACAATAGCAGCCATTGCCATACCTGCGTTTGATATTGATGAATAGGCAAGCATTCTTTTTATATCTTTTTGTTGAAGTGCAATTAGATTTGGAATAGTAATTGTTAAAACAACTGTCACATAAAGCATCGTTTGAATAATTGGGTCATTTGCATGTACAAATATTTCAAAAAATCTAAGAGCTACTACAAATCCTGCCATTTTAGGAACTACCGATAAAAATCCTGCCATTGCAGAAGTTGAACCTTGATAAACATCAGGCACCCAAACATGATATGGAAATAAAGATAATTTAAATCCAATGGCAGCAAACATAAATACAAATCCAACTAATACTAAAATATAATTAGCATAATTTTCATGACTTAAAAATCCATCTTGACTTAGAACTTGAGCAATTTGAGCAAGTTCTAAAGAGCCTGTAATCCCATAGAAAATCATAGACCCAAATACAAAAAATGCAGCTGCTAATGCCCCCATAGTAAAGTATTTAATAGCAGCTTCAATTGATACCATTCTATTGTGCATTGCAATCATTGTATAAAGTGCCAATGATGCAGTTTCAAGTCCCACAAATATTAAAATTAATGAATCAGAACTTACCATAAACTGGAAACCAGCAACAGCAAATAAATATAAGGCAAAATATTCAGCATATCTAAAATCTTGGAATCTTAATTTTGAAAGACCTAAGAATATAAATAAAAGTGAACCACAAATAATAATACATTGAGACAATATTGCTATTCCATCAAGTAACATTAAATCAAATACACCTCTTTCTTCACCATGATAGGCTAAAAGTGTAAATAAATCGAAAATCAAAAATAGTGCAACTAAAATTACATATAAAGATTTATGTTTATCTTTATTAAATAGGTCAGTTAACAATATACTTAAAGCACCAATAATTGCAATAACCATGGGTGCTAGTGTTCCTAAGTTTAGACTATCTAAACTAATATTAATAGGTTCTAGCATTATTTAAGCTCCCCAATAGAATTTACAGCTCTTAATTTTTCTTTTGTATCTTCATTTACAGCTTTAATTTCCATTACTTTTGTAAGTTGAGTTACAGTTGTATTTAGTGGGTCTAAAACAACTTTTGGATAAATACCTAAAGCTATAATTAAAACAACCAAAGAACCCAGTGCAAAAAGTTCTCTACCATGAATATCTTTCATATCTTTATTTTCTTGTTTTACTAATTTTCCAAAAAATGTTCTTTTGTACATTGACAACATATAAACAACACTTAATACTATAGTAAGTGATGCTAAAAATGTTAAGAATGGAGAATATTTAAAGAATCCTAATAATGATAAAAACTCACCAATAAATCCAATTGTTAAAGGTAATCCAACAGATGCAAATAAAACAACCGCATAAACAAAGGCAAACATTGGCATATTATGAGCTAATCCACCAAACTCTTTTATCATCTTGGTTTTTCGCCTATCATACAAAACTCCAACACTCATAAATAGTGCTCCTGAAACAATACCATGTCCAATCATCAAATAAACAGCACCTGCTATTCCCTCAACATTTAAAGCAAATACCCCAAGTGTAATAACACCCATATGAGAAATAGATGAATATGCAATCATTTGTTTCATATCTTCTTGTGCATAAGCTAACATTGCCATATAAATAATCGCAATAAGTCCAAGAGTTGCCATAAAGCCAACAAAATATACACTAGCATCAGGAAATAATGGAAGTGAAAATCTTATAAATCCATATGTTTCCATTTTTAGTAAAACAGCTGCTAAAATAATAGATCCAATTGTTGGAGCTTGACCATGAACTAATGGTAACCATGTATGAAATGGGAACATCGGCACTTTTACTGCAAATCCAAAGAAGAATGCAATAAATAACCAAAGTTGAACATCAAATGGTAAAATAACGCTATTCCAATCAAATAAACTAAAACTCCAAACGCCTGTTGTTTCATGGTATACATATCCAAAATATAACATACCAATAAGCATAACTAATGACCCTGTAAATGTATATAAGAAGAATTTAATAGCAGCATAAAATCTTTTTTCTGCACCCCAAAATCCAATAATATAAAACATAGGAATAAGTGTAAGCTCCCAAAAGATATAAAACAAAATTACATCAAGTGAAACGAAAACTCCAACCATTGTCATTTCTAGATAAAGCATAGTGATGATTAAGTTTTTCACATCTTTTTTTTCTGTAAGACCAATTAAAGCAATCATTGTCATAAATGTAATCATAATAATTAAGAACAATGAAACACCATCAACACCAACTAAATAATTAATTCCATAGGCACTAATAAGAGGCATTGATTGAACAAATTGTATACCAGCAACATTTGTATCAAAATAATACCAAAGAAGAAGTGATAAGACAAACTCAACAACAGTAACAACTACTCCATACTGTCGCATTGAATCTTTGTCGATTAAAAATCCAACAGTAGCAGCAACTGCTGGGAAAAATATCAGCATTGATAAAATATTTTCCATTTACATAACCCCTTAAAGTACTGATAAAACTAAGGCAAAAACTAATCCTAAGATTAGTCCAAGTACCATTAGTCTCAGTGATGATGATAAATTACCAGTTTGAATAGGTCTTGCTTTTACACCTAATTTATTAATCAGGTGAGCAAGACCATCAATTGATGCATCAATTAACTTAACTTCTATTACATTCCACATCCATACAGACATTACATAGTATGGTTTTGAAATAAAGTTTTCATAAAATTTTGGAATATAATATTGATTACTTAATAATTTATAGATAAACGTATTTTCCCAAGATTTACTAAATCCACCACTTCTGTACTTAATAACAGCAACAGCAATTCCAAAAATAGCAACTGCACTTGTAACTAAAATTAAAATCCAAGCTGTTGAATGATTAAGATTTGAAGCTTCCCAAGTTGGAAGTGTTTTTGTAACAAAATCAACAAATGCGTGTTCAAACCATCCAGCAATCACAGCTAAAATAGCTAATGGAATCATTGCTGCAATCACAAAGCTTTTAGCTTCATGGGGATGATGTTCTTCATTTGAATAATTTTGCTCTCCAAAGAATACTTTCATAACAAGTCTAAATGAATAAAATGCAGTTAAACCAGCAGTTACCCATAAAACAGCCCATAACATTATTGCATCTGCATTAAATGTAGCTTCTAATATTTTATCTTTTGAAAAGAATCCAGCAAGAGGGAAAATACCTGCAAGTGCTAATGAAGCCACTGCCATAATAATTGAAGTTGCCTTCATTTTATTATGTAATCCACCCATTTTTCTAATATCTAATTCATCATCCATAGCATGCATTACATTTCCAGCACCCAAAAATAAAACTGATTTGAAAAATGCATGAGCGGCAAGGTGAAATAAGGCAACCCAATAAGCTCCAAGACCAGCAGCTACAAACATATATCCAAGTTGAGACAATGTTGAGTAAGCAATAATTCTTTTCATATCATTGTTAACTAAAGCCATTGAAGCTGCAAAAATAGCTACAAATGCTCCTAAAATTGCAATTGCATATCCAACTTCTGGAACTAATGTATATAATTCATTTGATCTAATTACTAAATAAACTCCAGCAGTTACCATTGTTGCTGCGTGAATTAAAGCGGAAACTGGTGTTGGTCCCTCCATTGCATCTGCAAGCCATGTATGAAGTGGAAATTGTGCTGATTTTCCCATCGCTCCTAAAAATAATAATCCTGCAATCCAAACAAGTGTACTATTTTCTAAAGTTGATACTTGAGCAAATACGATATCATATTGTAAACTTCCAATATTCCAATAAATCAAAAACATTCCAAGTAAAAGACCTAAATCTCCAACTCTATTCATAATAAAAGCTTCGTTTGCTGCCCAAGTTGCTGATTCTTTGTGATACCAAAAACCAATAAGTAACCATGAACAAACTCCAACCCCTTCCCATCCTATAAATAAAACAGCGAAGTTATCACTCATTACTAGAACTAACATTGAAAATACGAAAGCTGAAAGATAAGAGAAATATCTATTAAAGCCTTTATCGTGTTCCATATATCCAATAGAGTGAATATGAACCATTGTTGAAACCACAGTTACAACAGTCATCATTACAACACTCACATGGTCAACAACAAAACCAAAAGGAATATTTAAACTTCCTACTACAATCCAATCAAATAAATTTACTTGTAAAATTGTTTCAGTTGTATAAACAAAATGCAATAGATTCAATGATGCGTACATTGATACAGCTAACATAAAAGATGTAAACCATCCTGTGAATGCCGTTTTTGGCTGGGTTGAAAAGAGTGCCGCAATTAATGAACCAACCAATGGTGCAAAAAGAGCTATATATACAAATTTTTCCATTATTAGCCTTTCATTACAGCAATATCGTCTAAGTTAATAGAACCTGTTCTTTTGTACCATAAAATAAGTAATCCAAGACCAATAGCAACTTCACTTGCTGCAACTGCGATAATAAAAAATGCAAAAATTTGACCTGATAAATCACCATGAAATTTAGAAATTGCAGCAAGTCCAACATTTACAGCATTAAGCATAATTTCTGTTGAGAAAAAAAGCATTAAAACATTTTTTCTTCTTAAAACACCTATTAATCCTATACAAAATAGAATTGTAGATAATATCAAATAAGCGTTAAGTGTCATTTATTATCCTTTTTAGAAGCATCAAGCTTAATTTTCTCATCGATTTCATCCTCTTTCATTTCTGAATATGATTCATTCATCTTTTTCCCTGCTAATACAATTCCACCAATCATTGCAACTAAAAGCATGATAGCCGCCACTTCAAAAGGAACTAGATATTTTGTAAATAAAATCAATCCCACATCAACAGAATTTCCATATTCTGGATGAACTGGATAATTTGCATCAACACCTTCTCCAATTAAAGGCGCTATTAATACAATTACAATAATTAAAGCCAACATTCCTGAAAGTAAAAATACCAATCTTGGATTTTTAATTTTTTCTTTAACTTCCGCTAATGAATCAAAAAACATCATTCCAAATGCATATAAAGACATTACTGCACCTGTATAAACTACTATTTGAACGGCTCCTAAAAAATCTGCATTTAATAAAAAGAAAAATGCAGAAATAAAAATCATTCCAGCTGCTAGTGAACTTAATGCATATAATGCATTATTTGTTAAAACAGTAATACTAAACATACCAATAGTTAAAACAGAAAATATAATAAAAGCTACAATTTCAAACATTCAATCTCCTTAGTATGATAATGGTGTTTTTTTGATTTTTTTGTCAGCATCAGATGAAACTGAACCATATCCATCAAACTCTAATTGAGCGCCAAGACCATTTGCACTTGTTAAAATATCTTCTTTTAAAGAGAAGTGAGCTCTTTGTTCACTTGAATTTTCATATCTACCACCATGAACGATTGCCAATTCGGGGCAAACCTCAGCACAATATCCACAAAAAATACATCTTCCCATATTGATTGTATATTCCATAACTTCTTTTCTAGAATTTTCATCAATTCTAGTTTCCATTCGAATACAATTTGCAATACAGATTTTTTCACAAAGTCCACAACCAATACATCTTTCTTCTCCTGACTCTAAAAGTCTAAGAAGTTTATGAACTGCTCTATATCGTGGCCCTATTGGAAGTTTTTCTTTTGGATATTGAACTGTTGCCATTTCGCCTTTAAATAATGCTCTATACATTATTCCAAAAGTAATTCTTAAACCTACAAAAAGCTCGCCTTTTACAGATCTGCTGGCTACTTGTTTAAAAGTTTCCCAAGATGTTTTTGGATAGTTATCTTCTTGAACTGTAATATAATCTTCTGATATATTTCTATTTTTAAATTGATTTAGTTCCATTATTAACTCCTAAAACATCATCACAAAACCAGTAACTAAAACATTTAGTACTGCAAGTGGCATTAATATTTTCCAACATAACCACATTAATTGATCTGGTCTTACATGTGGCCAAGAAGCTCTTGTCCATAAAAAGATAAAAATCAAAAACATAACTTTTAATACAATTGCAAATCCACCTGGAATAAACCATAATGGATTAAATCCACCTAAAAATATAAGTGAAATTAAAAATGAAATTGTAAAAAGGTTAGCGTATTCTCCAATAAAGAACATTCCCCATCTCATACCTGAATACTCAGTTGCATAACCAGCAACTAATTCAGCTTCATGCTCAAGAAGGTCAAATGGAGTTCTATTAGTCTCAGCAAATCCAGCTATTGTAAACAATAAAAAAGCCAATGGTTGAGACCAAATAATCCAATCAGTAAATCCACCTGATTGAAAATTGTTAATATCAATTAAAGATAAACTTCCAACCATCATAAGCGGAGCTAAAAGCGAAAGTCCAGATACAACTTCATAAGATAAAAGTTGAATTGCAGTTCTTGCACCTCCAAGTAATGCCCATTTATTAGCAGAACTCATACCACCAAGCAATGGTCCATAAAGTCCAACGGCACCTACAGACATAACAAATAAAACACCAACATTAATATCTGAAATAATTGGTCGAACCGTATATCCAAACATTTCAAACTCAGGAAAAAATGGAACCGCACTCATTGCTATAAATGCAGTTGCAGCAGTTATAAGTGGAGCCACCATAAAAATTGGTTTATTTGCATTTGCAGGAATAAAATCTTCTTTTGTAAATAATTTAATACCATCAGCTGCTATTTGTAATAATCCATAAGGCCCAACATTTGTAGGTCCAAGTCTTCGTTGCATAAATGCTAAAACTTTTCTTTCAATATAAGTTGTAAATCCAGCTAGTGCTGAGAAAACTGCTAAAACAATTACAACTTTAACAATAGTTTCTATTATAATACTTGTTTCCATACTATACCTTTGCTACTTTTGCTTTATTAAATCTATAAGTATTAAATAAGCTATTTGATAAAGAGTTCTTCATAAATGTTGAAATATAAGCAATATTTCCAGCTATTTGAATATCTGTATAGGCATTTAATTCTAACTCTTGATTATTTGTTTTTACTTTTACTTTATCACCATTTTGTAATTCAAGTTTTTCAAAAGCAGCTTTTGAAAAGAAAATTCCATCTTGAAGTTTTTCTTTAAATTCATGTGCAATTGCTGTAAATTCATTAAATTGATTAATTGGATTAGCTTTATAAATAAAAATTTCATCATCACCTAAAACAATTTTTTCAATATTTATTTCTTTCACATCATTTTGTGCAGATAAACTTGTTTCTATTAAATCATAACCTCTATATTCAACTTGGTCATTTCCAAACTTATTTGGTAAATCATCAAATGCTATTGCTTTATAACCTTTATCAACTGGAAGCTCTGCTGTGTATTCTATTGTGTATTCAATATCATCATTTAAAACTTCATTCGCAACTTCGTTTAAAGTATAACCTTTAAATCCAAGAGCTGCATTTGTAGGAATAACTTTTTTATCAATATTTGTAAAAGTTCCTTCTTGTTGATTAAGTGCTGGCATATCTAAATTTCCATCACCTAAAGCTGACAATTCAAAATCTGCTTTTACATTATAACCCACAGAAAAGCCATCAACTTCATGTGATAGTGTGCAAATTTGAGAAACACCTAAAGTGTTTGTTTCAGATGGAATAATTACCACATTAAAATCTGTATATCTATCGATTAATCCACATAATTTTGCTAAGTTTTCACTATTTGGATGAGTTATTAAATCCTCTCCTACTATTAAAGAGAATGTATCTTTTTTAGCAAGCATCTCATTTAATAAATCCAGAAATTTTTCATCTTTTCCAAAATCAGCTAATAAAGAAATATATTCATAAGAAACTTGCGTTGAAACATTTTTAGAAACAACTTTTTTAACTTCTTTTTCTTCACCTGTTGCTTCATCAACTACGATTTCTACAACATTTTCTTTTACAACTTCTGTTAGAGTTTTTGTTCTTGTTTCTTTTAATGAATTAATGTAGCTTTGCGTTTCAGCGGGTAAATCTTTTGCAAATTTATATAAAATAAAATATAAAATAGATTCTTCAACCATAACATCATGATAAACAAATTCAGTTGTTTTACCTTTTTTACCAATTTTTTCCATAACTGGATCTGCTATTGGATGAAAATATAAACCAGCACCTTTATTCATAATAACTGAGTTATTAAATGCATATCTAGCATTTGGTAGATCAGATTTTAAGTATGACCCAACAGAAATTACAAAGTTTGAGTTATGAACTTGCGATAATTTTGATGAGTATAATGATTTCCCTGAAGTTTTAGTGTAGTTTTTCAAAAATTCTTGGTATCTTCGTGCATCTTCATTTACAAGTTTAGCGCCTGTAAAATTTGCAATTTTTTGTAAAATCAAAGCCTCTTCATTTGTAATAAATGAGTTAAATTTAATATTCTTAGCTTTTTTAAATGCTTCAATAGCTTCTTTAAATGCCTTAACATCTTTAGCTTCAACTCTATTTTCAAAATCATAAGCAAATCTTCCTGAACCATTTACAGTTGAATAATGAGGTTCGTTTGTTACCCTATAGATTTTTTTAGTAGCATGTTTGTCAATTGATTCATGTTTAATTTCATAATACATAAAAGCACAATCACTTGAGTGAGGATTAGCTGCTGGAATTTTTTTAAGCTCCCATGCATTTGAAGTATATTGGAAATCATGTGAAACTAAAGCTCCAACAGGACATGCTGCGATACACTCACCGCAATTTGTACAAGCATCAGCATCATAACCAATAAGTGATTTATTTAGTTTATTCCACATTGCATATGCATCTTTTGGCATTTCATCTTTGAATACTTTATCAATATTATCAGAATCTCTTTTTACAGTACTAAGTGCATTTGATCCAACCATATCACCACATACAGTTACACATCTTTCACAAACAATACAAAGTGCTGGATCATAATTCATAACTCCCCAATGGGCAGTTGGTCTGTGAATATCTTTTATACTATAGCTTTGAGAATCAACTTTCATATATAAAGAGTAGTTTTGTAATTCACATTCACCACTTTGGTCACAAACACCGCATTGTAATGGATGATTTACATCATAAACTTCCATAATTGCACGTCTTTCTGTTTCAATTGCAGGAGTTATTGTTTTAATATTCATATCTGGTTTTACTTTTGTATTACAACCATATACTTGTTTTCCATCAGCTTCAACTAAACATAATCTACAAGCAAGTGTTGGCGAGCATCTTGTCAAATAACAAACAGCTGGAACAAATACATCATTTGCACGTGCAACATTTAATATCGACTCACCCTCTTTTGCTTCAACAGTTTTACCATCAATTGTTAGTGTAATCATATCACTCATTATGCTTCTACCTTTTCAATCTTTACTTGTTTATATCTATATCCATTAAAAATATCATCAGAATTTTTAACTTTTAAAATGGCAATTGTTCCATTTAATGTTTCATCAACTTTTAAAATCTTTTTAATTTTTTCATCTTTAGAGTTTATATAAATTTCATCACCATTTGCTACTTTTGCAATATTTGCAAATGTTTTACTAGCAATTAATTCATTTTTTTTATTATCATCAAATAATTTATAAACTAATGTTCCATTAAAAGATTTTAATTCTTCAATTTCATCTAAATCAAAATTTGTACATGAATTTATTTTGTTTTCTAAATCTTCATTTAAAACAATTAATTCGAAATTTGTGTATTTTTTTATTAGAGCTAATAATTTGATAATATTTTCTATTTTTTCATGCTCTATTAAATCATCACCAATTATTAGTAGTTTATTTTTTGCTTTTAAATAGTTTGAGTAAGCTTCTTCAAACTCTTCTTCTCCAGCTGAACTTTCAGCAGAAATATAACCTAAATCTAAATCATTAATAAATTTTCTTGTATTCTCATCACATTCTTTTATAAAAGTATCCATTAATAAAGCACAAATACCCTCTTCACTTCCAACTTCATATTTTATAAATTGTGTGTAATAAAGTTTTAAATCAATATTATCAATTGGATGCATATATGTAAATTTTGCATTAGTTTTTGCAATAGATTCAATAATACTATTTCTGATATCTTTTTTATCATCAGCCAACATTGAACCAAAAGATATTATAAAATCACTTTTTGCAATAATTTCTCTTTTAATCATCACTTTTTACCTCTGTCATTTCTTCCACAATTTTTGGTTCTGGTTTTACTTTTTTAACAACCAAAGTCCAATCCACTTCATTAAACTTGATTGAATTCATAAGTGTATATCCAGCCTCATAAATTACATCAGCAGATTTTTGAATATTTCCAAAATCTCCAATTTCAAACATAATAATTGCTGTTTCTTCAGGTGCAATTTGTTTATCCATAAGCTCTAACATTCTTGTATAGAAGTCGTTTTTTAAATATCTTAAATCAAATCTTTTCATAACTTCCCATCCTTCATGGCTACACTTCGTTCCGACCATTTCGGTTCCGAAGCTAAAAAATTAAAGCAGTTTATTTTTTTAACGCTTCTCATCTATCAATCTCACCAAATACGATGTTTAAGTTACCAATAACAGTAACAACATCGGCTAATTGTAATCCAACTAATAACTCTTCTAAAATAGCAGTATGTTGAAAACTTGGAGTTCTAAGTTTCATTCTATAAGCATAAGGAGTTCCATCACTTACTACAAAATATCCTAACTCACCTTTTGGCGATTCAGTTGCCACATAAACTTCTCCAACAGGTGGTCTCATACCTTGAGTAACTAAAACAAAATGTTGCATTAAAGAGTAGTTTTGAGTCATAATTTGCTCTTTTGGAGCTGAAATATAGTTTGGAGAGTGTGCCATCAATTGAGTATCAGATTCTTTGTACATAGGAACTAATTGTTTTAATATTTTCGAAGACTCTTTCATCTCTTGTATACAGATTTTATATCTTCCATAAGAGTCACATGTATATGAAACTGGAACATCAAAATCAAGTTCAGAATAAAGACCATAAGGCATCTCTTTTCTTAAATCCCATTTGATTCCAGATCCTCTTAATACAATTCCAGAACATCCCCAGCTTTTTGCCATTTCTGGAGTTATAACCCCAATATTTTCAAGTCTCATTTTCCAGATTCTATTTTCTGTTAAAAGCCCTTCATATGTTTTTAATTCTTGCTCTAATACATCTAAGAAACTCATACAGTCATCAATCCAGTTTGATGGTAAATCCAAAGGAACTCCACCAATTCTTACAGCACTATGAGTAAGTCTAGCACCACAATAGTCTTCTATTAAGTCCATTGCGTATTCTCTTTCTCTAAAACAGTAAAGGAACATAGACATAGCTCCAACATCAAGAGCATGAGTAGCAAGCCAAAATAAATGTGACGTGATTCTATTTAACTCTAAAAGCATTGTTCTTATAATCTCAGCTCTTCTTGGTGCTTCGATTCCTAGAAGTTTTTCAATTGCTAGGGCATAACCATAGTTATTTGAAGTTGCAGCAATATAATCCATTCTATCTGTTGTTGGTAAGAATTCATTATAAATCATATTTTCAGCCATTTTTTCCATACCTCGGTGAAGGTATCCAATCATTGGTCTTGATTTCACAACTTCTTCACCTTGAAGTTCTAAAATAAGTCTTAACTGACCATGCGCAGATGGATGTTGTGGACCGAAATTTACCATCATTGTATTATCATCTCTTTCGAAATGAATATTTTCAAAAAAAGGTTTTAATCTATTTGGTTGTTGCATATTTTCTACCTTCTTCTTTTTAAAACAACTGATTCTTCAGGTTTTAATTTTTTCACTAAAGTATTTCCATCTTTTTCTTCATAAGAAATAGCAGTTTCTGGTTCAAATTGACTAATATCCATTCCATTTGGAACTTCATGTCCAAGTCTTGCAAATCTTGTTGTATCATATCTATCAATTGCTGCTGAATCTCTTTGTTCAGGGCCAATTATATTTCTTGCTTCTTTTCCAAAAATTTTATCAACTTCATACCATGAAGCTGACTCATCACCTTGAAGAGGATATGTTTTTTTAAGTGGATGGTCATACCAATCATCAGGCATAATAAGTCTTTTTAAATTTGGATGTTTTAGTACTTTTACACCCAACATATCATACATTTCTCTCTCAGACCAATTTGCTGATTTAAATAAAGAGGTTAAAGATTCAATGCTTTCATCTTTTTGTAAAAAACATTTAACTCTAAGTCTTTTATGTTTAGATAGCGATAAAAATTCATAAAAAATCTCATATCCATCACGTGTAGCTAAATAATCAATTGCTGATAGTTCCATTAGCATGTCATATTCTAATTTTTCTTTTAGAAGTTTTACACATGAAATTAAAAAACTTTTATCAATAACAATTACTAAATGAGTATGTTCTATATAAGCTTTTTGAACGTTAATACTATAATTTATTTCTTCAAAATCCTTTGAAAAGATTTCATCTGAATCTATAGAGAAACGTGGAACTGGAGGTGATACAAAAAATCTATCTGAGAAATATGCTTGTCTTTGAGCATTATCTTTTGGTGTATATTTTCTCATTATACTAACCTCTTTTTCTTAATAGCTCTAAAAATTGATTCTTTTCTGATTTTTTGTTGAAGTGTCATAAGTGCGTATTGTAAAGTTTCAGGTCGGGGAGCACATCCTGGAAGATAAATATCAACAGGAATAATTCTATCAGCACCTTGAACCGTTGCATAAGTATTAAACATTCCGCCTGTGTTTGCACACGAACCCATAGAAATTACCCATTTAGGATCAGGCATTTGGTCATATAATCTTCTCATAAACTCAGCGTGTTTTTTTGTTAAAGTTCCTGCGATTATTAAAACATCTGATTGTCTAGGACTTGCTCTAAAGATTGTCCCGAATCTATCGAAATCATATCTTGAAGCTCCTGTCGCCATCATTTCAATAGCACAACAGGCTAATCCATAAGTCATTGGCCATAAAGAGTTAGAACGACCAAAATTAACTAACTTGTCAATTGTTGTTAATTTAATAGCTGTTCCGTTATCTTGTAAATAGTTTATTTTATGCTGTGCCACTCAAGTGCTCCTTTTTTCCATGCGTATAAAAAGCCAATTGCTAATAATGTAAAAAATAGAATCATTTCAACAAAACCAAACCATCCAAGTAATTTAAAGTTAATTGCCCAAGGAAACATAAATATAATCTCTACATCAAATAAAATAAACAATAAAGCTGTTAAATAGAATTGTGTTGATATTCGGTTTGGTTGTTTTGTAACTTCTGGCCCACACTCGTAAAGAGTTGTTTTTAATTTTTCAGTATCAAGTCTTGCAATTTTTCTACTTATATACCGTGCTAACCATACAGTTGCACCAAAAGTGCCAAATGTTACTATAAACATAACAAATGCACCAAAATAGGGATGTGCAAATTCCATGTGTGTCATTAAATCTGTCCTTGTTAAAGCTAAAAGTTTTAATCTACAAATACAATACTAAATTTGTGATAAATAGCCACTTATATAATAATTTAAGAATAATATTGTAACCTAATAAAAATTAGCTTATAACTTAATGTTTTTCTAAGGATAAAAGATAAATTGGTACAAAAAGAAACATAAAATCTTTGCTAAAAGTCTTTTAAATTAAAAGCAATATTTATTAAGTTCTTAAAAAATTATTAATATTTAAAATTAATTGTAGTTTTTAAAGATGAGATATTTGTGATATTTTTTTTAATCTTGAGTTAATAAAGTAGGTTTAGAAAAACCCTACTTTATTTTCACTGTCAAATTGACCTTTTTGTTCTTTTGTAATTTGCTCTTTAAAGTTTTCAACTTTAAATAAAGGCTCATCACTAACAGCTATTTTATAAGCTGTATTTTTAATCACAAGCTCTATTTGTCCACCTGTTAATTCATATTTTGCTAACTCTTCAATATCGAAATCTTTATCAAAAGGAAGAGAAGAAGGAAGAAGTTTTTTCCAAAGGTCTAACCTTTGAGTTTTGTTTGGTTTTACAAATTCAATTTTATAATTGAATCTTCTTGAAAATGCTTTATCAAGATTTTCAAGTAAATTTGTAGTAGCAATTAAAATCCCATCAAACCTTTCAATTTGCTCTAAAAAGATATTTTGCATTTGATTATGCATTTTATCACTACTACTAACTCCACCTGAAGCCCTTGCACTTAAAAACTGATCTGCTTCATTTAGTAACAATACAGGCTCAGATTTTGTTTGAGTTCGTAATTCATAATATTTATCAAAAATACTTCTTACATTTTTTTCACTTTCACCTATGTACATAGATAAAATTTTTGAACAATCAAAACTTAAAACTTCTTTCTTAAGTGATCTTGCAAGGGCTAAAGCTGTTAAAGTTTTTCCAGTTCCAGCAACTCCATAAAAAATAATTTTTGCTTCAATTCCTCTTTTTTTATCTTTGATTCCCCATTGTTTTAATCTATTAATTACATTTTTATCAACTTGTTTTAATAAAGCATCTAAAGTTTCTTTTGTTTTATCATTTAAAACCACATCATCTAAAGATTTTGTTGTAGAGATTAATTCAAACATATCTTGTTCTTTTATAACCGTATCAAGTTTGATTTTTCCAACATTTGCATTTTTTTTAGTTGGGTGTGAAATTTTATATAAAACCTCATCAGGAATATAGAAGTTTCTATTAATTCCCCCAAATGGAGTTAAAACCTCATCATAATCAATCAAAGATTTAGAAACCAAAGTTGAACTCTCTTCTAGTAAACTTCTATATTTTATCTTTTCATAATCATCACTTGAGATTAATTCAATTAAAGAGTTCATATCCCTTAAACTTCCGTCACCTCCAGAATATTCCTCTTTTAAAAGGGCTAAAAATAGAGTTTGTTCTTGTTCGTTTAAATCATTATCTTTAAAAAAATCTTCAAGCATAATAGAATTATTTGTAACTTTAATTCTCTCTTTGATTCTATTTTCTAAAAGTATTAATTTTGATTTTAATCTATTTGAACTAGGACTATTAACATCAAAGTTTTTTCTAACAACATTTAATTGTTGAGCTAAATCTATTCTAAAAAATTGATCTTGTAAATATTCTAAGTGATCTGAATAATTTTTAATTTCAGGAAGAACAAAATCATTACTTCCATTTTCTAACATTTTTAAATAAGCACTTGAAAGTGAAACACTTGAATTTATAAGCTCTAACTTTGAAACTTCACTAAGTTTTACTTGGTCAAAAGATACTTGAACAAGCCATCCAAACTCTAAAAGTGATTTGATTAAATCAAGTTTTTCCAAATGCTTATAGTTTTTTAAATCGTAAAATGCTCCTAAAACGTCAATTACGCCTAAAGTATCCCTACCATTTACATACTCTTTTGAAAGATATTGTAAGATTTTTGCTTCTTCTGCTGAACATTTTAATTGTGCAAAAAAATTTGTTGATTCTACATTTTGTGCTTTTATAAAATTTATAACTTCTTTCATTCTACTTTTATAATCCTATTTATTTAATTTCTTCTCTAAATTATTAAAAAATAAATCTAAACTCTCTTGGGTTTTAAATTTGATTTTATAATCCCTATTAATAAGAATATCTAATTCTTTTACTTCTAAATTCTTAATATCACTATAATTTATTAGCTTAGAATTTTTATCAATATCAACAGTAAAACTATTTTCTACTACTATAAAATAATCTTCACACAAGGCTTTATATGAACCTTTTGAATATATTATATTTTGACAATGACTTTTTTGAAGATCTTCTTCAATTTTATTCAAATTAGATTGATTATGAAGATTTAAAGAAATTATCACAAATGCAATAATTAAAAATAGTCCTATAAAAATCATCGAAACTCCCATTAAAAATAATATAATACTTTAATATGTCTTAACTACTTATGAATAAAAAACTTGCTAGAATAAGTGAATTTTAAAGTAAATTAAAAAGGATTCCAATGTTTAAACAGCTAACTTCTTCTTTTATAACAGCAACTCTTTGTATATTTTTATTAAGTGCTTGTTCGGATTACGATGAAGCATTAAAAATTTTACCAAATGAATTATCAATTGCGGATGGATGCAAAAATCCAAATAAAAAATTTGAAATGGATTGTTATGATCTTATTTCCTATAAAAACTCATTTGCTCAATTAAGACTTGGATTAAATGCTCAATTAAATGGAAAATATGAAGAAGCTTTCCAAAGATATTTAGTAGCCAAACAACGTGGTAATTTTTATGTTAATTCTTTGTTAGCCGAATTGTATAATAATGGTTTAGGTGTTACAAAAAACGAGGAAACAGTTATTACTTTACTTGAAGATGTAAAAGAAGTGGATCCAATTGCTGCCTACAAGCTCTCTTTTCACTACTTAGCAAAAGAAGATAATAAAAAAGCTATGAAACTTCTTACATATGCAGCACAAAATAATGTAAAAGAAGCCCAATATGAATTATCTAGAATGTATAGCAATGCTGATATAACTGAGACTGATTTAGATAAAAGTGTTTATTGGAATGAATTATATGAAGATAAATCAAGTGATTTTATAAAAAAAATATATGGAAATTAAATGTTAAAAAAAACAATACCTTTAGTTCTGGCAACTTTTATCTTTGCTGGTTGTTCTTTAAAAATGCCATCATTCTCGATGCCATCATTTCTTCAGTTTGAAGATAAAGATTTACTTAGTCTTGAAGAAGCTAATGTTTGTCAAAAAATAGAGAGTTTAGATTCAAAATTAACTTGTTATAAAAAATTGTTAGAGAAAAACAACTCTTATTCCCAACTTAGAATGGGTACATATCATGCGGATAGAAAAGAGTACAAAGATGCTATTAAATATCTTAATCTTTCAAAAGAAAATGATAATCTTTATGCAAATCTAGCCTTAGCATTTTTATATTATAAAGGTGATGGTGTAGAAAAAAATATAGATAAATCATTTGAATTATTAGAAGAATCAAGCCACAAAGACCCAAATGCGGCATATCAACTTGCAAGATTTTATCTTCAAGGAATAAATACAAAAATTGATTATGAAAAGGGTGTGCAATTAGTTGAATTTGCAGCACAAAAAGGTGTAATAACTGCACAAAAGATGTTGGTTAACATAAATAAACAAGGATTATTCACTCAAGCTAAAGATCAAAAGAAAGTTGATTATTGGGAAGCTAAACTTAAAGAAAATAAAGAAGATTTAACTTTTAAAATTTATAAAATTTAATTTACCCACTTTTAAAAACTTAGAACTTTTTTTCTAATCCATGAAAAAAAAGTTCTATTGTATCACTAACTATATTTTTCGTATCATATTTTTCTATTAAATAACTCTCAATAAATCCATCTGATAACTTTTTAAACAATGTTGATATGTGCTTATAATTCATATCTTTATTTGGATACAAGTGAGTAAACTGTCTTATTAAATATTCATATATTTCATCTACAATTGGATGATTCGAGATATCTAGTTTATGGAAAAAATATGGGTCATTTATAATAATATCATCTGTATTATTATCAATTTGTATGAATATTTCATACTTACATGAAAGATATAATTCTAAATTTTCTTTTGGATTTTGTGTCTCTTTTTCTTTTAAGGTATCCAAAAAATTTTGTAGTTTTAAAATTAGATATTCTAAATATAAGTTTTCTTTTGAACCAAAAAGATTATAAATAGTTCCAACAGACGTTTCTAACTCAATTGCTAGTTGAGAAATCTTAAAATTTTTAAAACCACTTTTATCAAAATATTGTGCTGCTGCTTTTAAATATAAATCTTTTTTAACTTTGTTTAACTCATCATTTATTTTATTTTTCATTCATATCCATAGTTTTTCTAGAATTATAATTTAATTCACATTAAAAGTAAAATGAACTTAGACTAATATTTTGAACTTAATTCATTATTAAGTAATATTGATTTAAAATTCACTTTATCTTAAATACACGGATTAAAATGAGCGCTAATAATCAACCACAAATATGTATAAAACTTCTAAGAGATATAAAAACTGATGCCTTACTTATTTATATTAAAACTGTTATTGAAGAACTTCTTAAAAATATAAAAAATGAAAAATATAAAATTGATTTAGGTTATGAAGAGTTTAATAAAGAAATTGAAAAAAATATAATAGAACTAAATGAGAAATTAAATAAAACAATAATAAATGCTTATGAGTTAAAATCTTTTATGGCATATCAACAAGCAAGACAAGTAAATCATAAACTTCTTCCAAATGATGAAGCTTTAGTTTTTTATTACAATACAATAGAGAAACAAATTGAAACCCAATTAGTTGAAGGAGAGCTGTGGATTCCGGAACAAATAGTTTTATCACTATTAAGTGAATGGATTTTAGAAGAAGAGAAATCAATAATTTTTTACTCTTTTTTAAAAGACATTGATTATTTAAAACTTTTAGCTTTTTATGAAAAAGCAAGAAATAATGAGAAGAATAGTAATTTAAAACAAAATATAATTAAAATGTATCAAATTTCGTCTTCAATGATAAAAAAACTTAAGTATTCTAAATATAAAATTAATCACACAAGAAAATCAAAAATGAGAAAAAAATGAAAAACAATATTTTAGCAGGTTTAACAGTTGGAATAATTGCCCTTCCATTATCAATGGCACTTGCAATTGCCACAGGAGTTCCACCACAACTTGGGCTTTATACGGCAATTATTGCAGGAATATTCGCAGCTATTTTTGGAAGTAGTAAAATAAATATTTCAGGTCCAACGGCTGCGTTTATTGTTATTTTAATTCCAATTGTTCAAGAGTTTGGGATAACTGGATTATTACTTTGTGGATTACTTTCAGGACTTATTTTAATACTTATTGGAGTTTTGAAACTAGGAACATTAATAGAATTGATTCCATATCCCGTAACTGTAGGTTTTACTTCAGGGATTGCTGTTGTAATTGCAACTTTTCAAATAAAAGATTTTTTTGGTTTAACAATAGAGAATTTTAATGGACATTATTTAGATAAAATTTATTTGATTTTTACTTCATTTGATACTTTTAAACACACTGAATTAACAGTTGGATTATTTACTCTTTTTTTATTGATTTTATGGCAAAAAACAAAAAGTAGAATTCCAGCAGCACTTGTGGCTCTTACTTTTATAACAGTTATTGTGGCATTTTTAAATTTTTATTTTCCACATTTAAATATAACAACAATAGCTTCAACTTTTCATTACAACATAAATGGTTTAGAAGGGAATGGAATTCCTCCAATTCCTTTACAATTTTCATTACCTTGGAGTTTTTTAAAACCTGAAGAGATAACTTTTGATTTATTATATAAACTTCTTCCACACGCTATTGCAATAGCAATTCTAGGAGCTTTAGAGTCTTTATTATGTGCAGTTATAAGTGATGGAATGACAGGAAATAAAACCAATCCAAATAAAGAGTTAATAGGTCAAGGAATCACAAATTTAATTGTTCCATTTTTTGGAGGAATTCCAGCAACTGCTGCAATTGCACGAACTGTTGTAAATATAAAATCAGGTGGAACTTCAAAACTTTCATCAATTGTTCACGCTTTATTTATTTTAGTTTCAATTATGTTTTTATCATCTTATTTATCATACTTACCAATGGCTTCTCTTTCTGCACTTCTTTTAGTTGTTGCTTGGAATATGTCAGAAGTTAAACACTTTGTAAATATACTCAAAGTTGCACCAAAACACGATGTTTATGTTTTATTAACTTGTTTTGTGTTGACTGTTTTATTGGATATGCAAATTGCAGTTGCAGTAGGAATTGGACTTGCTTCAATTTTATTTATTAAAAGAACAATTGATTTATATTCAATTGAACTTGTAAATACAAAACTTTCAATTCATCCAAATATTCCTGAAAATATTGCTATTTATGATATAAATGGACCAATGTTTTTTGGAGCTGCTCAAAATGCAATAAATACACTTTTTGATACAAAAGAAGATATAAATATCATAATTTTAAATATGCAAAATGTAACTATGATTGATATGACCGGAATTGTTGCTTTGAAATCTATCGTTAATAATTTTGAGAACAATGATAAAAAGTTAATTTTTTCTGGCTTAAATGAAAGAATTCTAAAAAAATTAGAGAAAGCAGATTTTAATCTAAATAAAAAGAATTTAACTTCTTTTTCAAATATTGAAGAAGCAATTATTTATTCAAAAAAGACATAAGTAGAGAAATTTTATTTCTCTACTAAATCATATAAAGCTTTTATTTCCTGCGACCAAATCTCTTCATTTATAGTTTCTAAAACAAGTGGAATATCATCCATTCTTTGATCATTCATAATAAAAGAAAAAGCATCCCAACCAATTTTCCCAACACCTAAAGAATCATGTCTATCAACCCTACTTCCTAAAGGCGGTTTAGAATCATTTATATGCATTCCCATAAGATATTTTCTTCCTACAATCTCATCAAAACTATTCCACGTTTTATCATAAGCTTCTCTTGTTCTAATATCATATCCTGCTGTAAACATATGGCAAGTATCAATACAAACTCCAATTCTGCTTTTATCTTCAATTTTATCAATTATATAAGCTAAATGTTCAAATTTATATCCAAGGTTACTTCCTTGACCTGCTGTATTTTCAATCACAAGTTTTACATCTTTTGTAATATCTATTGCTTTATTCATAGACTCAGCAATATTATTTAAACACTCCTCTTCACTTATTTTTCGCAAATGCGACCCTGGGTGGAAATTTAATCTATCAAGTTTTAGAATTTCACATCTTTGGATCTCATGCACAAAACCATCAAAAGATTTTGCCCTTGCTTCAAGTTCTGGATGACCAAGATTTATCAAATATGAATCATGTGGCAAAATATGTTTTGTTTGAATTCCTGATTTTTCCAGCTCTTTAAACCATTTATCAATTGTTTTTATATCTAACTCTTTTGCAGCCCATTGTCTTTGATTTTTTGTAAAAAGTGCAAATGCTTTTGCTCCAATCGCCATTGCATTTATTGGTGCATTATAAACTCCACCACTTGCACTTACATGAGCGCCTACATATTTCATTATTATTCCTAATTATTTTATTTATTTTCTATTTTACTTAAATATTCTGTAGCTAATTTTAAAAGTGACAATAAAGTGTCATTTATAAACATTTTTGATTTAAATCAAGAAATTTGTCAATAATTTTCTTTTATCACTAAGAGCATATTATACAATCAGCCTTTAAATTTAAAAGTCGCTATTAATGGGCTATAAAATTTTTGTAGTATTTCTAAAAAATAAAGGATTAAATTATATGGAAAAAGTTGTAATTATTGGCGGTGGATATTCAGGAATTTATGCATTACAAGAGTTAGTTAAAAATAAAAATATAAAAATCACCCTAATTGATAAACATACTTTTCACAATTTACAACCAGAAGTTTACGATTTAATAGCTAATAAATCAAATATTGCTGATGTTACAATAGATTTAACAACATTATGCATGGGACTTAATCATCCTTATTTAGAGTATAAAAATCTAAAAGTTAAACAAATAGATAAAGAAGCTAGAAAAATCTATACAGAAGAACAAGAAATTGTTGAATATGACTACTTAGTTATGGCAGCAGGAACAAGAACTTTTTTCCCTCCACAAATTCCAGGACTTAATAATGCCCATGATATTAAAAAACTTCATTGGGCAATGTTTTTTAAACAAAGTTTTGAAAATCAACTTTTCAAAAAAATCCAATTTGAAGCAAAACAGTGTGATGACACCCACATAGTTGTAGTTGGTGCTGGTTTATCAGGAGTTGAAATTGCAGCTGAAATGGCGTATAACTCTAAAATGTTCTTTAAAAGAGGAAACTTCTCTTGTGATAATTTAAAAATTTCACTTGTTAGTAGTTCAGATACTATTCTTCCTGGACTTACTCCACAGCTAATTAGTATGTCTCACGAAAGATTAAAATCTTTAGGAATTAATGTAATTACAAATACAAAATTATTAAAATGTAATGAAGACCATTTGGAATTATCAAACGGTACAAAAATCCATCATTCATTTATTATTTTTACAGGTGGAATTGAAGCTTCACCAATTACTTCACAATTAGATGTTGATAAAAATGCAAGAGGCCAAATTTTAGTAAATGAGTATCTTCAAACTAATAAATACCCAAATATATTTGCGATTGGTGATATTGCTGAAATTAAAAACAAAAAAGGCGAAATAATGCCTCCAAATGTTACGGTTGCCAGAATCAGTGGTACAAGTGCTGGTAGAAATATTTTATGTATGATAAGAAATAAAGAATTAACTGCTTGTGACCCGAAACTAGAAGGTATTTTAATTGCTCTTGGTGGGAAATATGCAGCTGGAAACTTATATGGATTAATTCATGTTCAAGGAAGAATTGCATATGAAATCAAAAAATATGTATTTAGCTCATATAGAAAACCACTTTTAAAACTAATCAAAGCTGGTTATAAAAAACTTAAAAAGCTGTAAATTAAAAAAGACTAGTAATTTTACTAGTCTCTTTTAATTTTAATTAAAATATCATTCTCTTTATCCCTATGAATTATCTCTTTTTCATTTCTTTCAAATAACTCTTTTAAGAAATTATCAGGATATGTTGAAGATAAATTTTCTTTATTAAATGTTTTTAAATCTTGACATTTAAAAGTGCTTCTACAAACTTTATCTTCATAGATTTTCATATCTAAGACAGCTGTTCCTGCGCTAAAAATCTGTACTTGTGTGTAATCTTTGAATTTGTAAATAAACCCTTTATCGTAAAATTTCATTTGTGGTGTTTTAAATAAAATTGTTGCGCTTGAAGTATTTTGAGGTTTTATATCTTTTGTTGCACATCCTACAAATAAAAATGCAAACACTATTAAAATGAATAAATTTTTTATGACTAATCCTTTGTTTTGAAAACTTTTACTATAATTATATCAAATTATATAATTAAAGGCTTTTTTTGTTAGTTCATATTTGTTGCGCCGTTGATAGTCACTATTTTTTAGAAAGAATACAAGAAGAATTTCCAAGTGAAGAGTTAGTAGGTTATTTTTATGACCCTAACATTCATCCATATAGTGAATACAGATTGAGATATTTAGACGTTGAATACTCGTGTAAAAAGTTGGGTATTCCTTTGATTGAAGGTGCTTATAACCTAGAAGAATGGTTAAAAAAAGTTAAAGGAATGGAGCATTTACCTGAAAAAGGTGATAGATGTACAGTTTGTTATGATGATAGACTTGATACTACAGTTCAAAAAGCTGTTGAATTAGGTCATGATAAATTTACAACTACTTTGTTGATTTCTCCAAAAAAATCACAAGAGAAACTTGAAAAAATTGGTAATAATTTATCCTCATTAACAGGTTTAGAATTTATTTACAGAGACTACAAAGCTGGAAATGGAGCTGAAATTCAAGGTAAAAAAGTAAAAGAAAACTCTTTATATAGACAAAATTATTGTGGTTGTTTATTTGGTCTTAGTGCCCAAAGAGAAGCTCAAGATAAGATTATGGATGAAATGTTTAATCCTATTTCAAATCAAATATTACCTGAGTCTATTGAAGAAAGACTTGAGCTTTATAAAAGAAGAAATGAATTAGAAGAGCAAGGTGCAAATTATAAAATCATTAAACAAAGATTTTTAAATTATAGACTTTTTAGTGCAAAAGTAATAGTTGTAAAACAAACGATACCTTCTTATATTTTATGTTACTCAACAATAAATAGAAACAAAACAAATGGGAGAATTGAATATGAAAAAGATGGAATAAACTATTTAAATAGAGATGAAGTTAAAATTATTGATATTACAACTTTTAATCTATTTGCAGATACTTCATATAAAAATGTAAAAGAACTTATGTACAATCCACTTGAATTTAAAAAAGAGTTAGAAGTTAGAAACAATATTTTAAAAAATGCTTATGATTTAAGTGCAATAATTGTTCTTGATGAAATCAAAGATGAGAAATATGAAATAGAAATAAATGCCCAAACTTATGAAGATATAAAAGAAGAAATTATATGAAACTATTAGTTTGTGCCATGGAAGCCTCATCAAATATTCATTTAAAAGAGTTAAAAAAACACTTAAATGATGATGTTGAACTTTATGGAGTATTTGACAAAGAACTTGGAAATCCACTTTATGATTTAACAGCATTAGCAATTATGGGAATAGTTGATGCTTTAAAAAAACTAAGATTCTTTTTTAAACTTCGTGATGAATTAGTGACACTTGCTGCAAATTGTGACAAAGTTTTACTAATGGATAGCTCAGGATTTAATCTTCCACTTGCTAAAAAATTAAGAGAAACTTACCCAAATAAAGAAATTATTTATTATATCTTACCTCAAGCTTGGGCTTGGAAAAAAGGAAGAGTTGCTAAGTTAGAAAAATACTGTTCAAAACTTTGTTCAATCATTCCTTTTGAGGGTGAAAGGTATAGTGATAAAAATAAAATCACTTATGTTGGACATCCACTTTTAGATGAAATTAAAGATTTTAAACAAGAGCTATCAAATACAAATAAAATTGCTTTTATGCCAGGAAGCAGAAAAACTGAAATCTCAAATCTTATGCCAATTTTTAAAGAATTAATCAAAAAAATCCCAAATAAAGAGTATATTTTAATAATTCCAGCAAAATTCAATAATGAATATATTAAAAAAATCTATGGAGATATTTCAGGTTTTACAATTTCAAAAAATACACATGAAGCATTAAAAGATTCTGAATACGCATTTATTTGTTCAGGAACTGCAACTTTAGAAGCAGCACTTATTGGAACTCCTTTTACTCTTTCATATATTGCAAAAAAGATTGATTATTTTATCGGAAGAATGTTTGTGAAATTAAATCATGTGGGATTAGCAAATATCTTTTTTGAGAAAATGGGAAAAACTGCTTTACATAGTGAATTTTTACAAGAAAATGTTAGTCTTGATAATTTATTAAATGATTATAAAAATATGAATAAAAAATTATTTTTTGAAAATTCAAGATTATTAAGAGATTATCTAAAAAATGGAAGTTCACAAAATGTAGCAAAGATAATTCAAAACTAATTTTTTTTTAGATATAATAAATGTCATTCAATAAAAAAATCAGGATATTATATGTTAGATATTATGCAAATTCAAGAAATTATTCCTCACAGATACCCAATGCTACTTGTGGATAGAATTACGGATATGGAATTAAAAAAATCTATTAAAGGTTTTAAAAATATCTCTATTTCAGAACCAGCATTTCAAGGACATTTCCCAGGTCATCCAATTTATCCAGGTGTACTTATTTTAGAAGGTATGGCTCAGTGTGGTGGTGTTCTGGCTCTTAAAAGTTCTGATTTAACAGACGAACAAATGAAAAATAAAGTAATCTATTTTATGAGTATCGATAAAGCTAAATTTAGAAATCCTGTTCGACCAGGCGATAGATTAGATTACGAATTAGAAGTTGTAAGAATGAAAAGTTCATTAATGACTCTTATTGGAAAAGCTTATGTTGATGGGAAATTAACAGCCGAAGCAGAATTAAAAGCTATGATAGTTGACAAATAACAAATAGGCAAATATAAATGAACAATATTCATAAAACTGCAATAATAGAAGAAGGGGCTCAACTGGGTGATAATATCACAATTGGTGCATTTACTATTATTGGTAAAGATGTAAAAATTGGTGATGGAACAGTTATTGATTCTCACACTTTGATTGCAGGAAAAACAACAATTGGTAAAAATAATCATATTTTTTCTCATGCATCAATTGGAACAATTCCACAAGATTTAAAATTCAATGGTGAAGATGTTGAGTTAATCATTGGAGACAACAATAAAATTAGAGAGTATACTCTTCTAAATCCTGGAACAATTGGTGGTGGTTCAATCACAAAAATTGGTAGCAATAATCTATTAATGGGTTATGTTCATATTGCCCACGATTGTATCATTGGTGATAATTGTATTTTTGCAAATGGAGCTACACTTGCTGGTCATGTTGAATGTGCGGATTTTGTAGTTGTTGGTGGATTAACTCCTATTCATCAATTCTGTAAAATTGGAACGCAAGTAATGATTGGTGGTGCATCAGCAGTTGCTCAGGATATTCCTCCATTTTGTTTAGCTGAAGGTAATAAAGCGGTTCTAAGAGGATTAAATTTAACAGGTCTTAGAAGAAGATTTGAAAATAGAGAAGATATTGATGCAATTAAACATGCATATAAAGAACTTTTTGAATCAGGGAAACCTCTTCAAGAAGTAGCTCGTGAATTATTTGAAACAGATGAAAATAAACATGTAAAAGAATTGGCAAGTTTTGTACTAAATACAAAACGAGGTATTCCTTTTAACAGAAAGTAAGATAGGTAGAAAATGAGTAAGATTATATGTGATTTTTGTGGTTCAACAGATACAAAAGATAATCCGGTAATTGCTGGAGATAATGCTTGT
>JBGSBO010000002.1:0-91537 GCA_041730535.1 Minisyncoccia bacterium | reverse complement strand
GTTTTTAAAGCAAGAACACCCTATTTATAGATCTTTTTGCTAAAAACTTTACATATCAATTTACTTTACATAACCAACAATATGTAAAGCTTTACATATCTGTGGTAAGAGTTTTTTAACTGCTCAAATAATACAAACAATTGATATAGAATTAAAAAAGCAAGATTTTTGTGAAAATGATGGAATATGTGTTACAGCACCTACCCATAAAGCCGTAAAAGTTCTAAAGGATATGCTAGATAACTTCGATATTAAAGCTAGTTGTAAAACTATCCATTCTTTCTTAAATATCAAACCATTTTTCGATGATAACACAGGTGAAGAGAAATTTAAAGTATTAAGAATAAATAAAAAATTATCAAAGGCATCATTATTAATTATTGATGAAAGTTCAATGATTTCAAAAGACTTGTATTTATTTGTTATTGAAGCAGTTAAAACTGGTAGAGTTAAAACCGTTTTGTTTATTGGAGACCAATTTCAACTTTTACCCATAAATAGTAATGAAAATCCTATTTTTCAATTAAAAAACCAGTATCAATTAAAAGAGATAGTAAGACAAGCTAAAGAAAGCCCTATAATTGAATTAGCTACAAAAATTAGAACTAGAATTGAGAATCAAGAGTTTATTAATTTAGAGGATATATTTAAAGGTAGTGAAACGAAAGATATAGAATTTTTCAATAATAAAGAGAATTTTATCAAAGATTTTTACAAAAATGAAAATTGGCAAACAGAAGATAAAATTGCAACAGCATTTACAAACAAAGATGTTGAATCGTTCAACAAGCTAATAAGAAATCAATTTTGGTTAGAGAAAGATATATCAAATCCACCTTATTTACAGCCTCAGGATAAAATTAGATTTAAAGATACATTCAGCACTGGGAATATTTATAATTTAACTATTTTTCAAAATTCGGAAGAAGTTACAATTGATACAGCAGAAGCTATTGAAATTCCAAATATGAACATAAAATATTGGAAATGTACAGTTTTAGGAAGAAAGGAAAGTCAATATTTTTTAACAATCGACCCTGATAGTTTAAATGCGTTCAACAATATATTAAACGGATATGTTCAATCAGCAAAAACTTCACAATTTCCACATAATAAATTTTATTGGGGTAAATATTATAGAGCAAAAAACAGTATTGCTGATATTCAATATATTTATGCTGCTACCATTCACAAATTACAAGGAAGTACCTTTGATACAGTTTACATGGATTTCAGTGGGCTTATGAATAATAATCATATTTCAAATGATTTAAAGTATAGACTTGTGTATGTGGCTATTACAAGGGCAAGAAAGAATATAAAAATATTTTATTAATCCTAGATTCAATTACTAAGCATGATTAAAAATCATGCTTAGTTTATTCATTCTATATGTTAAAAATTTGAGGAATAGTTACATTTCCATAAAAATCCACATAAGATGTTTGAACTTGCCTTATGAACTCTTTAATAATACTTGGATTTAAGTGAACTCTATGATTTTCAGCTTCCAATCTACAAAGGTCTGAATAATTTAAATCTCTAAAATTTCGATATTTATCACTGATATACAGCTTTTGAAAAGAATTTTTTAAGTAATACAAACGATATTTATTAAAAGCTTTAATTATTGATTCAAGAGTAAAGCCATTTTTTAAGAAGAATCTATTTTGAAGTTTTAGTTCTGCTCGTGTTACAGTAAAGTTTAAATTCTCTTTTGCACTCTTATTATAAATATAAAATCTCATAAAAGCATCTTTTCTTTGTTTTGGATTACTATAATCTTCAAGATAAGAAGTTGGCACACCATTAAAATATTGAACCACTCCTAATCTGTTATATGGCACATTTGATATTGGTTGAGCTACTATTCCCAAAATATTATCAAAGTTACAAAATATATCAATTGCAACATCAAGTTCTACAAACCTATAAGCTGTCCTTGTTGTATTTAAAAAAGCACAAATAGTAATTAATGCTTTATATGTTGCATCATCGTATAATGGCTTAAAACTCTTCAATCCACACCAACGAATCCTAATATAAAAATTTTGAGTATATTCAGCTCTAGCTATATCTTTTACTCTTGCAAAACCCGAATGTATCGTTGCTAGTTTACTTCCTCCATATCTCAAATCATATACTTTTAAGTTAGAGCTAGATTTCTTTTCATTTAGTTTTAAATCTCCTAGTTGTCTTCCTATAATCCAATTAATAAGAAATTCTAATTTCATGTTTTGTTGCTGTGGAGTCGAAAAATCCATTTGTATAGCAAATGTATCTATGTTAGTTTCATAATGCATCATTGTTTATTCCTTAATATTTATGTGTGTGATAGGAAATAAGAGTTAGGAGTTAAGAATTATTTAATTTTAGGCTATTGTTGTAGTTATAATATAATATACATTTATTGATATAGTAAATTAAGTTTTGGTCACTGTTAATTATATCTTTGGATTTAGATTTTAAAAATCCCTATGCTAGAGCCTAATAAGTTAATAATTCTATTGTGTTTTATTTCTATCAAACTAGAGTGATTTGCAAAAAAAATTGTTTTATTCATCAAGATTAAAAAATCTATACCTCCACTACTCCTATAAAGGAATAGTGGTTTACTATTTGCAAAGGAAGTTAAAAGTTATGATTTATATAATAGGTATAGAATTTATATTTATATTTTTTAATATTTTAAGTTTAATGGATTTGTTGTATTTTTAAATTAATGTTTTACTGGAATCGTGTTAGCTTCTAAGTAAGCAACTAAGGCAACTCTTGAAATGAAGTTCTTTTTACCAAGTTTTACAACTTCTATTTCTCTATTGTAAATAAGTTTTTTAAGCATATCAGATTTGATTAAATTCATTTCATCAATATCTTTTATACTAAATAGCACACCCTTTGAAATTAGTTCATTATAATCTGTACTTTTCATTTGATTTTCCTAAAAATTTTATGTTTGATTAAAAGAGAATTTTCATTAATAAAATTTAAATCTAATACTCTTTTTCAAATAATGGTGTTGGTGGAAATTTTTTATTTTTAAATTTAAAAAGACTAAATCATGTAAAATAGATTTAGTTACACTAAATAATAAATCTCTAAAATTTAGTATCTAGTTTTTTTATAGTTTCAATAGGTAATTTAGTTGCTTTTGAGATTAAATCAAATGATAGTTCTTTTGGATTAAACGATAATAATTCATTTGCAATTTCAATTCTTATTTTATGTTCCAATTCATTTACATTTAAATTATAGGCTTTGAAGGATTTTTTCTTAATTAAATCGGGACTTAAAAATGTTTTTTGGTGATTTAATAAATTCACAATCATCTTTGGAGTAAAAGTTTTACTTTTAGCACCTGTAATTAAATTAATTTTTCGTCCTATTTCTGTAATGTTGGCATTGATTTTTAAAGAAAAAACTCTGTATATAATTACAGCAAGTCTTGCTGTAAGTATTTTATGTCTATTTAACATCTCAATATCTCCAGAAAAATTTTCATTAAAAGAGTTTTCCATTTGTATATTTTGCATTACGATTTGGTCAATATTTAAATACATATTTCTCAAGATAAACAACCTTTTTAAAATTAAATTATATAAATCTTTTTGTTTAGAGTTTTGAATCAATTCATCTATATTCTCTTTTTTTATGTAGCATGAATTTAATGTATTTTCATTCAGATTCATTTTATTATTATATTGGGCATTTGAATATTGTTCAGGATTTTTATAAAAGTTGTGTGTAGAAGAAACTACTATCATTTTTTTATCTATTTTTTCCAAATCAATATTTATTTCTTGTATAGATTCTATAATTATGATTTGATTAAAATTATTGTTATTTAATACTGAATAATTTATATTTTTATGAGCCAAGTGGCTCTTAACTTTAAATCGTATATTTGGATTAATTTTTAATAAATCATCTACTTTTCCAGAATAAATCAGTACTAAAATTTCTTCATTAATAGTTCCGTTATTTAAATTATAAAACCAATCCTTTAGAACAACATCTAAAAATTCATTTAATTCTCTATACATAAGTTTTCCTTTATCACCTTGATTCATTACAACCACAAAGCATCATTGTATCATATCTGCTATTTATTTCTAGTTATTACTAGTTTCTGAAAAAAATATATTATTAAAAATACATATTTAATAGATACTATATTATAATATTAAATATAGATAAAATGAATATTTTTTATTTATTTAAAACAATATAAAAAGAAATTTTTATATATAATATTAAATATTCTCAAAAGGTAAAAAATATGAATGAAAAACAATTTGTATTAGGTAATCTAAAAGATAAAATTTTAGTTCAAGAATATGCGTTAAAAAATAAAATCAAGTTAAATGAAGTAATAACTGAGAGCGGCATAAATAATAAAACAATTGATAATTATATAAATCAACTACCTGATAATGTTACAATATTTCTTGAAAATATTACAACTTTAGGCAATTCAACTTTTCATATTTTAAAAAGAATAAAAATCTTAAAAGAGAAAAATACTACTATTCATATTATTAATAAAGATTTAAATCTTCATTTAGGAAATAATATCTTATTTAAAGTTTTAGATGCTCTTTTAGAACTTGAAATAAGTAAAGTTAAACACAGAACGGATACTGCAAAAGATACCAGAGATAAAAAAAATATTAAATTAGGTAGAAAGAAAGGTCAAACTTCAAAATCTAAATATGATAAGCACAAAAAAAGAATACTTTATTTACATAAACAAGGTGTACCAAATACTAAAATTGTTGAAGACATTAAGTTAGGTACACCTCAATCTCTTGGAAAATATATTAAGCAAATCAAGATAAAAACAAAAAGAAAACAGAAGCGAGATGGTACTTATATACATAAAGAAAACGATTTAAAAAATATTAGTAAGAATTTTGGAACTAGTAACTAATATTTTGATTTAAAAAATTTCCAATAAAGCCATCAATTCTTCATGAGTTTTTTCTGGGAGTAAAATTCTCAATTTATTTAATTTATTTAATTTATTTTGCTTTTTATTATCATCATTAGACTTAACAAGAAAATCTAATTATTGAATAGCTCTTGTAAACATAAAAAACTATTTTAAATATGTCAAAATTAATGGGAAAGAGAAAAACAATAACATTTAATAATTACTATATCAAAAGTAATTATTAGATACAATCATTAAATAAAAAAAGATTGATTATACAAGTTTTGGTATTTTAGTATAACTTTAGTATCATTTTTCAGAAAGTTAGATTTAAAACATCTATTTTATAGTTATTGTTCTACATTAACCCTTGCTGATGCAAAACTTTAGTATAATTTATTTTTTTACAAAAGGGTTAAAAAGTGATTGGAATTATTGATTATAACATGGGAAATTTAGCAAGTGTTTATAACGCTTGTCATTTGATAGATGCAAAAGCAACAATTGTAAAAGACCCAAATGATTTGAAAAATTTTAATAGAGTAATATTGCCAGGTGTTGGTGCATATAAAGATGCAATGGAGCATCTAATCCAAACGGGTATGAATGAAGCTGTTTATGAGTACGCTAAAAGTGGAAAACCAATGATGGGTATTTGTCTTGGGATGCAACTTTTATTTGAAAGCTCAACAGAGTTTGGACATACGCATGGATTAGGTTTAATTGATGGAAAAGTTGTTAAATTTGACAAGTCAAAAATGCATGAGGATTTCAAAATTCCTCACATGGGATGGAATACAATTGTAAATAAAGAACATCCTTTATTTGAGGGATTACATAATCCATATTTATATTTTGTACACTCTTTTCATGCAGTAACAAGTGAAAAAAATATCATAGGAACAACAACTTATGGTTATGAATTTACAAGTGCTGTAAATAAAGATAACATTTATGGATTTCAGCCTCATCCGGAAAAATCTCATGATAATGGACTTAGAATTTTAAAGAACTTTGTAAATATTAAATAAAGGATATTTATGAAAACTATTGCAATTACAGGTGCTAGTGGTTTTGTAGGAACAAGTTTAACGAAATATTTTTCTGATTTAGGATATAAAATTATTCCTATTTCAAGAGATATTTTAAATGATAATAAAAAACTAGAAGAGACTTTAAATCAAACTGATATTGTAATCAATTTAGCTGGTGCAAATATCATAAATAGATGGAGTGAATCTTACAAAAAACTTCTATATTCAAGCAGAATAGAAACAACATCAAAAATAGTAAATGCGATAAATAGTATTCAAAACAAACCAAAACTTCTTATTTCAACTTCTGCTGTTGGAATTTATGACAATAAATCAACTTATGATGAAAATGGCTCTTTTTCAAATGATTTTCTTTCAACTCTTTGTCAAAATTGGGAAAAAGAAGCTTTAAAAGCAAAAAATGAAACTACAAAAGTATCTATTTTTAGATTTGGAATTGTTCTTGGACGAAATGGTGGTGCTTTACAAAAAATGATTACACCTTTTAAATTAGGACTTGGTGGAGTTATTGGAAGTGGGAAACAAGCATTTTCTTATATTCATATAGATGATTTAATGAATGTTTATAAATTTGTAATTGAAAATGAGTTTGAAGAAGTGTTTAATTTAAGTGCACCAGTTCCTACAACAAATCAAGGGTTAACCCTTGCTTTAGGAAAAACACTAAAAAGACCTACTATACTTCCAGTCCCAGAATTTGTTTTAAAACTAATTTTTAGTGAGGGAGCGAAAGTTCTAACTGATGGACAAAGTGCAATTCCTAAAAAATTATTAGATTTAGGTTTTAAATTTAAGTTTAAAACTATTGAAGAAACAATTGAAAATTTAGTTTAGATTAAAATAATTAGTGAGATAAAATGACTGTAAAAGAAGCAATCCTTGAAAGCCTTGAAAAACTAAATAAACAATCAACATATCAAGAAGTTACGGATTATATTAAAAGTAATGAGCTATATATTTCTGATGGAAAAACTTTAGAAGCTACTGTTTCTGCCCTCCTTGGTGATTTTATAAGAAAAAATGATACTCGTATTGGAAGATTAAAAGAAGGACGAACTTATTTTTACTATCTAACAAAAGATCAACTAGAAAATAAGATTGATTTATTAAATATTCAACAAAAAATTGATAAAAAACCAAAAATTGATTTTTATGAAAGAGATTTACATCCACTATTTGTAAGTTATTTAAAAAGCCAAAATATATTTTCAAAAACCATTTTACATGAAGAATCAAAAAACAGTAGAGATGAGACACAAAAGTGGGTACATCCTGATATTATAGGAGTTAAATTCACAAAATTAAATAGTGATATAACTTCAAGACTTTTAAAAACTTTAGAAAAAAAAGATTCTTGTGAAATAATTTCTTATGAACTAAAAAAAGAAATTAACTCAGATTATGAATTAAAAAAATCATATTTTCAAGCTGTTTCAAATTCTAATTGGGCAAATAGAGGTTATTTAGTAGCTTTGGATATTAATACAAATCTATATTCAGAACTTGAAAGATTGAATAAAGCTTTTGGTATCGGTATTATTAAACTACATTCAAATCCATTTGAAAGTCAAATACTATTTCAATCTAGCTATAGAGAATTAGATTATCAAACTATTGATAAACTTTGTAATATAAATGAAAAATATAGAGATATTATTGAGCAAATAGAAAAAATATTAAATGCAGATAACAGATATTTAGATTCATCGTTAGAAGAACTAAATAAAAAATGTGATAACTATTATGAAAAAGATGAAGAAATAATTGCTTATTGTAAATCTAAAAATATCCCAACTGATGAAAATTAAATTATAAAAAGGAAAATAAAAGAATGGACATATTACCAGCGATTGATTTAAAAGATGGGAAAGCTGTAAGACTTAGTAAAGGATTGATGGATAGTGCAAAAATCTATTCCGATGAGCCTTGGCAAGTGGCTAAAAGATTTGAAGAATTAGGGAGCAAATGGGTTCATATTGTGGACTTAAATGGTGCATTTGAAGGAAAACCTGCAAACCTTGAACAAATTAGAAAAATCAGAGAAAACTGTAATCTAAAAATTGAACTTGGTGGTGGAATCAGAGATGAAGAAACTATTAAAATGTATTTAAAACTTGGTGTTGATAGACTAATCCTTGGTTCAATTGCTGTTAAAAATCCACAATTTGTGAAAGATATGGCTTCAAAATATCCAATTGCTGTTGGAATTGATGCAATGAATGGAATGGTTGCAGTTGAGGGTTGGGCAGAAGTTTCAACTATGGAAGCTACAACTTTAGCTCGTGAGTTTGCAAATGCAGGTGTTCAAGCAATTATTTGTACAGATATTAGCAAAGATGGAATGCTTTGTGGTGTAAATGTAGAATTTACTGAATCAATTGCCCTTGCAAGTGGTGTTGATACAATTGCATCTGGTGGTGTAAAAGATATAAATGACATCATCAACTGTAAAGCAAATGGAAATATTGCTGGAGTAATTGTGGGAAAAGCATTTTATGAAGGAACACTTGATTTAGAAGAGGCATTTAAAGTATTAGAAAAAAAATAATTGAAATGTGTCTAGTAATTTCAATTATATTTTTAGCCTTAGCATATACATTTTTTCAAGATGGAAATATGCAAGGCGTTTATATAAATCTATCAATTGCCCTATTTTTTATCTTATTGATGATAAGAAATGTTATAAAAACTAAAAAAGAAAGAGATTAAACTCTTATTTTTCAAGTATTGTATAATGTAACTCCAAACCTTTTGACGTTGCTACAAACCCATTTACATTTATAGTTCCATCATGTACCATTTTGTGATGCTCTTTACAAAGTGGTATTAGATTATATTTATGATTTGCATTTATATGACCTATAAAGCCATCTTTATTTGCCCTTGCCTGTTCTTTTATATGATGCACATCATCACAAGCTCGTCCACAAATTACACACGATGATGCAAATACATTGTTATTGTATTTTGATGTTTTTCTTTGAGTTAATCTTTCAATTGAAGAATAATCATCTGTTAATTTTTTTCTTATTTCATTTGCAACAGATAAAAACTCCCTATCCATATGAAGTGATTTTGCATACTCCAATCCATACATAGATGAGCCACTTCCTAAGCTAATTTTCTATCAAATATTAGTTTATCTTCATCGTCTTTGTACATTACTGATAGGTGAAGTGAGATTATATTTTTTAGTTTTTGAATCTCTTCAATTTCAGGAAGTTGATGTAAGTGGGTTGCAAATACAAATATAGCTTCTAGTTTTGATAATTTTAAAATAGAACTAGCAACAATACTTAATCCACTCATAGTTTCTGTACTATGAGAAATTTCATCTCCTAAAATCAGTGAGTTTTTGCTAGCCCTATTAAATATATTTTTTAACTCCAACATCTCAACAGCAAAAGATGATAATCCTTTTGCAATATTATCAGCTCCAGAAATTCTTGTATATACAGCATCAAAAATAGAAAATCTCATAGACTTACATGGTACATAAAATCCAGCTTGTGCCATAATAACTGAAATTCCAATAGCTTTCATAAGTGAAGATTTACCAGAAGAATTAATCCCATAAAGTAAAACTCCGTGCATTTTATTATCATAAATATTTATTGGATTTGAGTTTTTAATAATCACATTATCTTTATACTCTTTAGATGCAAGTGATAATTCTCCCAAAATAATATCGTTTGGTACATAAATTCCTTGCTCTTCATTTGCTTCGATAATTGGATGTCTTAAATCAATTAACTCAATAAAGTTTTCATTATCTTTTGTTTTTACTATTTTTGGACAAGAATAGTTATATTTTTTTGCTGTTTTTATATTTGAAACTGTTAAATCAACTTCTGCTATAAACAACACTAACTCTTCAAGTAAAACGGCAAACTTTTTTTCAAATTCAAGGATTTTTTCTTTAAATACAAGTTTATTTAACTCAATTATTTTTCGTAAATTATGCACATATTTATCTGAGATATCTTCTGTTAATTTACAAAATATCTTCACAGAGTTTGTTTGAATTCGAACTGTAAAATCTTTGAATAAATATAACTCATCATCCACAATCAAATGAGAATTCATCAATTCTTCTTTAATTGAGTTAAATCTATTTTTTGTTAAAGTGATAAAAAACCCCTCTTTATCAAGTCTGTTGATTCCTACAAAATTTGAATCATCAGATTTTATAAATGACAAAATATGTTGTTGCAAAATCTCTAGTTTTGAATATAAAATATCATTTTGAATATTTAATTCATCAATTTGAGTATTTATTCCTTCACTTATCATATTTACTTCAACATCTTTTAGCATATATTTTCCACTTACACTTAAATCAAATGTTGAATCAATTGATTGAATAAATAAACTCAAATCAGAACTACTACAAGGTGGTGTTATAAACTTATAATTTTCCATAAAAGTTACAACTTCTTTAATACTCAAAAGAGAATCATAAAGATAATTTAATTCAAAAGGATGAAGACGATTAAGTTTTATTCTTCTTGTTAGTCTTTCAATATCATAAATATTTGCCAACTCATTTTCTATTGGAGCGTGATAATCATATAGCTCTTTTGAAAGAGCTAGACGTCGTAAAATCTCTTTGCTATCTTTTACAGGATGAGTAAGTCTTTCTTTTAAAAGTCTTTTTCCCATAGCGGTTGAAGTGTTGTTGATTAATTTTATTAAACTAAGATTGTGTGTTGTTTCTATTACATTTAATTGTTCAAGGGCATTATTTCCAAGGTAAATATATCTGCTAACATCAAGTTTTAAAGGATGTGAGAGTTTTTGAATTATATTTGAATCATGTCCTATTACAAAATCTATCAACACTGCAAGTGATTCAGTACTAAGTGGAACCCTTTCCATATCAAGATGTTCAATTGAAGTTAAAAGAGATTCTATATTAAACACATTTTTAAATAGTTCATTTTGATAAGAAATTTTGGGTCTAAAATGACCTATATGAAAGGTTTTTAAAGATAGTTCTAAATAATCTAAAACCTCTTTTTGATTGATATTTTTATCCGCAAAACTAACGATTATCTCATTTGTTTTGTGCATATTCATATAATTAAATACTTCATCTAAAGCAAAAAATTTATCTTCACTAGTCCCATGAATTTCATTGTAATAACACTTTCCAGTTGTAACATCAATTGCACTATAACCAACCAAATAAATACCTCTTATTTGGTCAATCAAAAGTGAAGTGATATTGTTTTCATCTTGGTCTATTACAAAATCAAAGTTTGTTCCAGGACTTACAACTGTATCTAAATACCTTGTAACATTGGGAGGAATTCCCTTTTGTTTTATTAAGACAACTGTGTATTTTTGCTCAGAAATAATTCGTGCAAGATGTTTTTCAAGTGAAATTGCTGGAACTCCAGCCATTATAGGATTTTCTTTTGAGTTTTCTAAAATTGATTTATTTTTTCTTGTTAGTTGAATATTTAGAAGTTCTGCTATTTCTTTTGCTTTTCCTATTTTTTCTTCATCATTATTTACTTCATAAACTTCAAAAAAAGTTCCTATTTCCATAAGAACTACAGTATTCACTCCATATTTTTTTTCAAATAGTTTTTGAAGTTTAAAATAGGTAATTGTTAATAAATCTTTTTTATTAGCTAAAAGTTCTGCTACTTGTTCTCTCACTTAGGTCTAACTCCCGTCCAATTTCTAATAAAAGTTCTTTGCTCTTTTGTTAAATTTGCTTCTTCATGCGCAAAAATATAACTAGGTAATGGCATAGATGCGTATGCCGTTCTATAAATATCTTTTATCTTTTTATCTTTTTCTTCTTGTGTGTAATTTTCCCAAGTTGAGAAATTCAAGGCTTTTCTTCCTTGAGTAACATGATTAGCTACAACCCAAGAAAATGGTGAAATATTTGAATACCAAGGCCATTTTGTTTCATTTGAATGGCAATCATAACAAGCTGCTTGAAAAATTTGCATAACTTCAACATCTGCTTTAATTTCTAAATCTCTTTGAACTGCAATATTGTTTTTATCGGGTCGAATAAACTGCATAACAATAAATACTATTAAAAAAATTAGTAATGTTCTTTTCATTATTCTTCACACATTAAGTTATATGGTCTTTTTAATTCTTCAATAAATAAAGCTATGCTCATATTTCGTCCTACTCGCTTAAACTCTTTACTCTCAAAAAATATCAAAGTTGTTGGAATAGAAAATACAGTAAAGTGGCTTGTTATCTCTTTATCTAGGTCTGTTTTTACTTCAAAAAGTTTAAATTTTGGGAATCTCTTTAAAACTTCTTCTTCAATTTTTGGTTTTAATACTTTACATACAGAACAATTTTCTCCAGAAAAATATACCAATACAGGCTCACCTGTATTAATATTATTTTGTAACTGCTGTAGATTGTGAACTATTGTCATGGCCATCCTCTATTTCATCACCAACACATTTTATTGGTTCGTCTTTATTTATATTAACTTGGTATGCTTTTTCTCTAAAAATATCCTCTTTTGTCAAAGATATTCCTTTCATATGAGATAAAGGGAAAGCAAAAGCCAAACCTTTTCCTGTTGTTGTAATATGAAGTGAGTGAATTATAGATTTTATTACTATATTTACTAAATGCTGTGGTAATAAAAATAATAGTAATACATCATTAGCTTCAAAAGAAGTTCTATAAAAATTTCCCATCTCTTCAAGTCCTATACCATCAGCTCTTAAAACAGTAACTCCTGTAGCACCAGCTTTATGTGCAGCTGCAATTGCATCTAATCTTTTATCTTCTGGAACAATTATTACAACTGCTGAAAACTGTAAAGATAAAGAGTGTCTAACTTTTGAACCATCAATATTAACTGTTGCTAAATCCATATTATCAGCATCAATTAATGTATCTCTTAACAACTCTTCTTTTTCAATTTGTGTATTTGATTTAACTTCAAATTTCTCAATCAAAATTCCATAAATCATAACTGTAATCATAGGGAAAAGAGAAGCAAAAGCAATAAGACCAAATCCATCAATTAAAGGGTCTCTTCCTTCAATATTAGTAGCAAGCCCAATACCTAAAGCTGCAACTAAAGGTACAGTTACCGTTGAAGTTGTAACTCCACCACTATCATAAGCAATTGCAACAATATATTTTGGAGCTATAAAAGTCAAAATTATTACAACTAAATATCCCACAATAATATAATAATGAATATGTCCACCATCAACTATTCTAAAAGCTCCTAAAGCTATACCAATTGCAACTCCAAGGGCTACAAAAAGTCTTAGTGCAAAATCATTTATTTTTCCATCACTTATCTCTTTTGCTTTTTTTGCAATCGCCATAAGTGCAGGTTCTGCCATTGTTGTTGAGAAACCAATGGCAAAAGCAAAAGTATAAATCATTAAAACAGATTCAGATTTAGTTAGTTGATAAGCCATTGTCTCACCAAGTGAGAATAAACCCATTTCTAGACCTAAAATAAAAGCATATAAACCAACTATTACTAAAATAAACCCTAAAAATACAGTTTTAATATTTTGGATATGTTTTTTTAATACAGCATATTGGAAAAATAAAATAATAATTATAATAGGTAAAACATCTTTTATAACATTTGTTAAACCTTCAATTATACTCATTAATGTGATTTGTGTTGGATTTGAAACAACAGCTTTAACTACAAGATTACTAAGCTCTTTTGCATCAACAAAGTTATAAACAAATACTCCATAAATTTGTACAAAAATCATAGGAGTTAATGAAGCAAAAGCAATAAGACCAAAACCATCAATAACAGGATTTCTTCCTTTTATATTAGAAGCAAGTCCAATTCCAAGAGCAGCAACTAAAGGCACAGTTACAGTTGAAGTTGTAACTCCTCCTAAGTCATAAGCAAGTCCAATTATCTCTTTTGGTGCAAAAAAAGTAACACCTACAACTAATAGATATCCAATAATTATATAATAATGAATTGGATGCCCTTTAATGATTCTAAATACTCCAAGAAGTATCGCAAAACCAACAGAAACTGCAACTACAAATCTAAGAATAGTAGCATCAATTCTTCCACTTGAAATTGAAGCTGCTTTATCAGCAATTACAGCAAGAGCAGGTTCTGCAATGGTAGTTCCAAAACCTATTAAAAATCCAAAAACTAAAATCCAAGTTGTCCAGCCTGACTTTGCAAAATCCCTTGCTAGTCCCTCACCAACAGGGAAAACTCCAATTTCAAGCCCTTGTAAAAATATAGCAAGACCAACCCCTACAATACCTAATCCAATTGCAGTTCCAACCCAACCTTCAGGAACTGATTGAATAATAGCTAATTGAAAAAAAAGTATTACAACAATAATAGGCAACAAATCTCTAAAAGACTCTTTTAAAAGTTTTAAAAAAAAATTAAACTGCATCATAGTTTAATTTCTAGCTTCATTAAATTTATTTAAATTCTCTTTATATTCAATTACTGTCAAAATAACCCCTGTGTTGATTTTATAATTTTTAAAAATTAAGAATTAAAATAAAATTTTTAATAGAAATTATATATAAAGTAGTTTATCTACTTTATATATTTACTATTAAATTTGATGTTCGTTATTTTTAGATAATCTTTCTTTTTGAGAAAGGTACGAATTTAATGCACCTAAATATGCTTTTGCAGTTGCAAGCATAGTATCAATACTTAAACCATGTCCAACAAATGCTGGACTTGTTTCATCAAAAGATACTCTTGTAGTTACTTTTGCTAAGGCATCTTTTCCTTCTGTTACAGAAGTTACTTTATAATCTTTTAATTCACCATTGTAACCTGTTAATCTATCAATAGTTTTAAAAATTGCATCCATTGTTCCATCACCAATAGCTGCATCTTTGATTATTTCATCTTTATATTTAATAGCGACAGCTGCTGTTGGAACACCTGCTGTACAATCAGATATTTGTAATCCAACTAACTCATAAGTTTTATCTTGATTTAATGATTCATCTGTAATTAACATTCTAACATCATCATCTGTTACATCTTTTTTCTTATCAGCTAATAATTTAAATCTATCAAATGCAGCATTTAATTCTTCTTCTGTAACTTTATCAAATCCCATATGTATAATTTTATCTCTAAATGCAGCACGACCTGAGTGTTTTCCTAAAATTAAAGTAGAATCTTTAAATACTCCAACATCTTCAGGTTTCATAATTTCATAAGTTTCTTGATGTTTTAAAACACCATCTTGGTGAATTCCACTCTCATGTGAAAATGCATTTTTACCAACAATTGCTTTATTTTGTTGTGGTTCAACGCCTGTAATAGTTGCTACTAATCTTGAAGTTGCATAAATTTCAGGAGTATTAATTGTTGTATATAAATCTCCAAAAGCATCTTTTCGAGTTTTTATAGCCATAACAGCTTCTTCTAAAGCTGAATTTCCAGCTCTTTCCCCTAAACCATTAATAGTAACTTCGATTTGTCTAGCACCATTTAAAACAGCTGCTAAAGTATTTGCTGTTGCTAATCCTAAATCGTTATGATTGTGTACGGAGATTATTGCTCTATCACCTGCAAATAAGCTTAATTCTTTAACCATTGCACCTAATTCGTTTGGCAATCTGTATCCCACTGTATCCGGTAAGTTAATTGTTCTTGCACCTGCTCCAATAACTGCATCCATAACTTCTTTCATAAATGGAATTTCAGATCTTCCTGCATCTTCTAATGAAAACTCAACATCATCAACAAATGTTCTTGCATACTCAACCGCATAAATTGCTCTTTTTATAACTTCATCAGGAGACATTTTTAATTTGTATTTCATATGAATCGGACTTGTTGCAATAAATGTATGAATTCTGTGTTTTGGGGCATGACTAACAGCCAATCCTGATTGTTTAATATCATTTTCAATTGCTCTACTCAAAGAACAGATACTTGAATTTTTTACAATTTCAGCAATTCTACTAACCGCATCAAAATCACCAGGACTTGCAGCTGCAAAACCAGCTTCAATTACATCAACGCCTAATTTTTCTAATTGTAATGCAATTTTTATCTTTTCTTCAGTGTTCATTGAACAACCAGGGCTTTGTTCACCATCTCTTAATGTTGTATCAAATACTATAATTTTATTTTTATCCATTGTGTAAACCTTTTAAAGTGTTAAATATTATATCTTTTTTTATATATGAAAAAAGAAAAACAGAATTTTGATTATTTGTTATAAATTGTAATAATAAAAATTTATTATTAGAGAGAAAAAGAAAGAAGCAGAAGAGAGTTAACACTTTTGATGAAATGGTTATTTGAAATATTAAATATTTTCATAGATCTCTCCTTGTTATTTTTTGAATTAACACAAGTATAATTAATTTAAGGGGATTTGTCAAGAGTTTTATTTTTTTCAAAGAGAAAATATTTCTATTTTCTCTTATTGTTTATTGTTTTTTTTCTTCTTCAGTTTCAACTTTTATTTCTTGTGTTTCTTCTGTTATTATTTCTACTTTATCTTTAACAACAATCGCATCACTATGTAAATCACCATCAACAAAAACTTCTCCACCATTTAAGGTAATAATTTCTCTAACTCTCTCACCTGAGATTACTTCAGTTTCTAATAATTCAGCAGTCATTTGCTCAATTGAAACACTGTTTTCTCTTAGTTTTTCTAAAACAATTTGATATCTTTCGTTTAACAAATTTTTAGTATGGTCATCTAAATCTTTTGCCATGGCATCTGAGAAATCTTTTTGAGTTTGTCCACCTAAAAATTGATTTGATCTTTTTTCTAAAACCATTAAACCAGCAATATCACTCATACCATAAATTGTAGCCATTGATTTAATAATTCCAGTTGCTCTTTCAAGGTCATTTCCAGCACCTGTTGAAATTTCACCAATAAATACCTCTTCAGCAGCACGACCACCAAGTAACACATCAACTTCAGCAATAAGCTCATGTTTTTGCATTAAATATTTATTCTCTTCAGGAGTATTAAGTGTATATCCTAAAGCTGCAAGTCCTCTAGGAACTATTGATACTTTATTTACTTTATTTGCACCTTTTGTGATTTCAGCAATTAAGGCATGACCTGATTCATGATAAGCCACAATTCGTCTTTCTTTTGGAGAAATTCTTTTTGATTTTTTTTCTAAACCAGCAATTTGTCGCTCAACTGCTTCTTTAAAATCACTAGGATCAACTTGATCTTTTGAAGCCCTACCAGCCAAAAGTGCCGCTTCATTAATAATATTGGCTAAATCAGCACCAGCAAGGCCGGCTGTCATTTTTGCAATTTCTTTTAAATCTACATTTTTACCAAGTTTTACTTCTTTAATATGTACGTTTAAGATTTCAATTCTACCTTCATAATCAGGTTTATCAACTAAAACTTGTCTATCAAATCTTCCTGGTCTTAAAAGTGCTGGATCTAATACTTCTGGTCTATTAGTTGCTGCTAGTACAATAACAGGAGCTGAGTCTGTAGAAAATCCATCCATTTCTGCTAATAACTGATTTAGCGTTTGCTCTCTTTCATCATTTCCACCCATTGGACCACCACTGGCTCTACTTTTACCAATAGCATCAATCTCATCAATAAAAATAATAGCAGGTGCAACTTTTTTAGCTTGTTCAAATAAATCTCTAACTCTTGAAGCTCCAACTCCCACAAACATTTCAATAAATGCAGAACCTGAAACTGATAAAAATTCAACATTTGCTTCACCAGCAACTGCTTTTGCTAACAATGTTTTACCTGTACCTGGAGGTCCTACTAATAAAACACCTTTTGGAATTTGAGCTCCAAGTCTTACATATCTATCAGGTGATTTCAAGAAATCTACTATTTCTTGAACTTCTTCTTTAGCCTCTTTATTTCCAGCCATATCATCAAAAGTTACATTTGGTTTTTCAGAATTAATCATTTTTTTAGATGAACCGATTCCAAGAATTCCTCCTGAACCTCCACCCATAGATTTTTGCATTCTTTTTGCGATAAACATCCAAATAGCAAAAAATATAAAAATAGGTAAAACCCACCCAAATAAAATATCAGCTAAAATATTTTCTTCATTAATTCCACCATAATTAATACTATTTTGCTCTAATGCGGAAATTAGTGTTTCATCAGGAATTACACGTCTTGCTGTATAAGTTACAACTTGGCCTGTTTCCATTTTAGATACAGCTCTAATTTGAGTATTACCAATACCTACATACTCAATTTTTCCAGAACTAATTAGTTTCTTTAAATCTGAATATGCAATTGTTTTATTTTGTGTTTGTCCAAATGCTTGCATATTTGAATTTGTAGCACTTCCCATTTGATCTTCTGGGAAAATAGTTTTAAATGCAAATATCGTAACTATTGAAAAAATTACAAATATCATTAATGGATTATTATTAAAAAAATTATTATTCCCATTGTTGTCATTTTTATTGCCGTTATTATTGTTATTTTTGTTATAATTATTATTATTTTGTTGTTTTTTAGCCATAATTTAAGACTCCTTATTATTTTTAAATATTACTGTTACCCATTCATTTTTATGAATAAGTTTAATTTGTTCTAAATCTTTAAATTTACTTAATACTCTAGTTATATGTTTATCTAAAATACCAGAAATAATTAATAATCCATTTTTATTCATACATTTTTTTAAATCAGAGGCAATCATTACTAAAACATCTGCCACTATATTTGCAATAACAACATCATATTTTTTGTTTGTTTTACTAGTTGAGCCAATCCATGAATCATTAAATGCTATATTATTTAATTCAAAATTTGATTTAGTATCAATAACACAAACTTCATCAGTATCACAAATATCTACAATACATCCTCTTTTTGCTGCTGCAATTGCAAGTATTCCACTTCCAGTTCCAACATCTAAAACAGTTTGTTTTTCTTTTATAAATTCATCAATGGCTTCTATACAAGAAGAAGTTGTTTCGTGATGGCCTGAGCCAAAAGATAATGCGGGATCAATTATAATATCAATTTTCCCATCTTTTTTTTCTTCCCATGATGGTCTTATCAAAAAGCTTCCAATTTCTACAGATTTTACAGATTGTTGGTATTGTTTTATCCAATCAATATTTTCTTTTTTTTCATAATTAATTTCACATTGAGTATTTAGTACATTTGAAAATTCTTCTATTCCAAATTTTAAATCATCAAGTTCATCTTCACTTCGTATAATAATTGCACCATCACACTCTTCAAGAGCATCTTCCGTCAAAGAATCAACTAAATCTAAAAATAGTTCATAATGGTTTTGTGGTTTAAGAGTTAATTCAAAATAGTATTTAGACAAATAATTCCCTTATTAAAAAATCTTTTATAATTTCTTTATTTTATAAAGTGCATTATTTTATCTAAATAACTTTTGAATCATATTAAAAAAGCTTAAAAAAAGTTATCTATCATATCTCGCATAACGTCAATCTCAGAGATTTTATTTACAATATCTCTAAATTCATTGGCACCTGTGTAACCTTTTGAATAAGAGTGTAATAATTTTCTAAACATAATAGCACCGTGAGGTCCATGAAATTTAAGCATTGCATCAAAATGTTCTAAGATAATTTCTTTTTTCATTTCATTAGAAATATCTTCAATTCCATGTTTTAATTGGTAAAATACCCACGGTTTGCCAATTGCACCTCGACCAATCATTACACCGTCAGCATTTGTATAAGCTAAAACTTCTTTTGCTTTATCATAATCTTTTATATCACCATTTGCTATAACAGGAATTGAAATGGCTTCTTTCATTTGTTTAATTGCATCATAATCAACAGGAGCTTTGTATTTTCCAGCTCTTGTTCGTCCATGAACTGAAACAAAATCGGCCCCACAAGCTTCAACTGCTTTTCCTATATCAACTGGAATTTTATCATTTACTCCAATTCTAACTTTTGCAGATGTATATTGTTTTTTTGAATACTTTTTTACAGTAGAAAGTATCTCTTCAAGTTTTTTTAAATCACCTAAAAGATTTGAACCAGAACCGTGATTAAAAACTTTTGGAGCAGGACAGCCACAGTTTAAATCAATTCCATCAATTCCTTCAACTTCATTTAAAATTAAAACAGCATCACGAACTAATTCAACACTATTTCCAGCAATTTGAACAAAATATGGGTCTTCAGTGGGAGATTTTTCTATCATTTTAAGAGTTCGTGCTGATTTATAAACTAAGGCATTTGATGAAATCATTTCTGAAATTGTCAAATCTGCTCCAAATTTTTTAACAACAGAACGAAAGGGTAAATCAGTATAACCAGCAAGTGGCGCCAACACCATAAGGGGTCGGCTAAAATCTAGTTTTTTATTCATTATTTGTATGATATCGATTCTAAATCGTAATGTTTACCAGCTTCTTTTAAATCTAATAAGGCTTTAAATGGTGTTAATTCTGTATCAGCTGTTGTAGAAACTACTTCTCTTACTTTATCAATCATTTCATACTCACATAATACATGTAAATATGCAGGAGTTGCTTCATCTAATTCTGAAGACAATTTCTCAAATAGTGCAATTATTTGATCAGGTTGTAAAATAGACTCATAATTTTTTGCAAGTACTAAATAATCATCTTTTTTGTAATCTAAATCTTTCACAATTCTTAAAATTTCTTCTGCTGTAAATCCAAACTCATTATTTGCAGCATCTTTTTCAAAAAGTTTTCTTGCTAATTCTTTATCTAATTTAATATTTTTATAAAGTTTTTTAACAGTAGTCATTGTTTTATCTTTTAACACATTTTCAAAAGATTGTCTTACAATATTTGAAGAAAAGTTTTCTGGTTTTTTTAACACATCAATTGCAAAATCAATTTGCTCATTTACCTTATTTAACATATTCAAGTTAGCTAAAGATGTTGTTTCATTTATTTTGAAAGATTTGTCACTAACAAATTTACCATCTTTTATATCTTGAACATATGCAACAATCTTATTTAATTCTTCATCAGATGATGTAAATCTTGAATCACTAATAGTTAATTTAAATTGAGAAAGAATAGAAGAAAGATTTTTAAATTCTTTTGTCTTAAATTTACTTACTTCTGTTTTTTCAAGTAAATTTGATTTAATGGCAGAAATCATAGTTTCATGGTCTTTTTTAATAGCTCTTTCTTTGAAATACTTAATCAAACTATAAAATAATATATGAAGATATGTAACTAATGCAAGTAAAGATATTGGAAATATTACCCATGTAGCAACGGGTAAATCAAGGGAATACCCAAACATCGTAACATTATAATTACCTAATTCTAGACTATAAACATAACCAAACACTACAATAATTAAAATTATTGAAAAAATAAAATATTTTTTAAATCCCATTTTCTTTCCTTTTCTTAAACTAACTTTTTCTTTATGTTTTGATTATACTAAAAATATAATAAATTACTTATGATATGGGTGATTATTTTGAATGCATAAGGCTCTAAATATCTGTTCTGTCAAAACTACATTTGCAACTTTATGTGCCATTGTTAAATCACTTAATGAAATAATAGTGTCACATTTATTCAAAAATTCCCTTTGAAATCCAAAAGCTCCACCTATAAAAAAATTTACTTCATTTTTATCATCAATTAAAGATGAAAAAGCATAAGTATCAACTTTTTTTCCTAAAACATCAAGTGCAATATTGTAACCTTTTAACAATGGTTCATAGGTATCACTATATGATTGTTGAGCTTCTTTTTCTCCAATAGTCTGAGCTTTTGCTATATTTTTATTAAAAATATAAAAAACTTCTACTTTTGCATATTTTGAAGACATTTTAATAAACTCTTTGATTAAAGTATCAAATTCATCTCTTGATGGTTTTACAATTGAATATATATTTATTTTACTCATTTAAAAAAGCACTTCCTACTACATTAAATCTAATATTTTCAATAAAATCTTCTATTTTAACACCACCAATTGCACAAACTGGATGTTTTGATATTTTTGCTAAATATGAAATTTTAGAACCCAAAATTGTACTTACATCTTTTGTACTTGTATTTTTATAAGCTCCCAGTCCTATCATATCTAAAGCCAATTCATTAGCCTCTAAAATTTCTATTTCATTGTGTGTTGAAAGTCCAAGAAGTTTATCTTTTATTTTTAATCTTACTAATTTTATCGCTAACTTTTTATCTTTATGAATCTTTTCTAAATCTTCTTGACCTAAATGTAAACCATCTGCAAACTCTATTAATTCTATTTTATCATTAATAATTATTGGTATATTAAGTTGTAATTTTAAGAAAATAAGATTTTGTTTTTGTTGTTCATTTGATGAGACTTTATCTCTATATTGAATAATTTTCACATCTCTTTTTTTGCATAATTGAACAAATTTATCTAATGAAATATTTCTTTTAAGTAGTGTTTCATAATCACATAAAACATATAAGTAGTTAAAAGCTTCGAGTTTAAAACTCAAAGCTTTTTCAAGATTAGTTAACATCAATTATTAACTAATTCTTTCTTTTTGAAACATTTTTAATAAGTTTGCTAAAGTTTGTTTCATTTCAGACCTATTAACAACCATATCAATAGAACCTTTTTCTAGTAAAAATTCAGCTCTTTGAAATCCAGCTGGTAAATCAGCTCCAATTGTTTGTTTAATTACTCTTTGACCTGCAAATCCTATTAAGGCACCTGGTTCTGCCATAATAATATCACCTAAAAATGCAAAAGAAGCAGAAACTCCGCCCATTGTTGGGTCTGTTAAAACAGAGATATAAGGAAGTTTTGCACGATCAAGTTTTTTTAATGCTGCTGAAGTTTTTGCCATTTGCATTAAAGCAAATGTTGATTCTTGCATTCTTGCACCTCCAGAAGCTGATACAATAATAAGACCTTGATGTTTTTCAATAGCTCTATTTACAGCACGTACAATTTTTTCACCCTCAACTGAACCTAAACTTCCACCCATATAAGCAAAGTCAAAAACTACAAGTTGTACTGAAATTTCATTTATTTTTGCTTCGCCACTTACAACAGAAGAAGTTTTTCCTGTATTTTTAAGTGCTTCTTCTACTCTTTTTTTATATGAAGTTTTATCAACAAACTTTAAAGGATCATTTGGTTTTAACTCTACATCAAATTCAACAAAACTATCTTTATCAGTTAAAATTTCAATTCTTCTTTTTGCCCCAATTCTCATGTGAAAATTACATTTTGGACAAATATTATCTTGATTTTCTACTTCTTTAAAGAACATTAATGCATTACACTCAGGACATTTAATCCAATGGCTAGGTGCATCTTTTTTTGTTGGTTGTTCTTTTGATTTGCTATCAAAAGATATTTTACTAAATAGGTTTCTTAAATCCATTCTAATCCTTTAATCTATGTTTAAATATTATCAAATTTATCTAGTTCGTCAAGTTTTTCCCAAGGATAGTCACTTTGACCAACTTGTCCACGAGCTGCAACATCTGCATATAAAAATGTTTTTTCACTTGGTTTATCAAGTGCAAATTTTTCTGTAATCCATCTTGGAGTTAAAGGAAAGGTATCCATTACAAACTGTGATAATTTATCATCATCATATTTTGTATAAGAACCCATCGTATCAACAGAAACAGATGTTGGTCGAGCCACTCCAATTGCATAAGAAATTTGTACAATTGCTTTTTTAGCAAGTCCAGCTGCAACTATATGTTTTGCAATCCATCGTGCGGCATAAAGTCCAGATCTATCAACTTTTGTATAATCTTTAGAACTTTGAGCTCCACCACCAATTGGTGCATATCCTCCAAATGAATCTACAATTAATTTTCTTCCTGTTAATCCACTATCATGTAAAGATGAATGATTTACATATCTTCCTGTTGGGTTAATATGAATGATTGTACTTTTTTTGTCATACATAGACGTTGGAAGTCCAGCATCATCAATCAGTCCTTGAATTAATTCTCTTACTTCTTCAATTGGCATTGATTCAACAGAGGGAGCACTAACAACGATTGTATGAATTTTTTGTGGATTACAATTTTCAAAATTCTCTTTTGTTCCATAATCAACTGTAACTTGTGTTTTAATATCAACACCTAGTTTTTGATTATGTTTTAAAGCGTAATTATACACTTTATCACATAACATTCTAGCATAAGTTATTGCAGCTGGCATAAAATCAGCTGTTTCACTTGAAGCGAAACCAAACATAATTCCTTGGTCTCCAGCTCCTATTTCCCCAGATTCTTGATCAACCCCTTGATTTATATCAGGTGATTGTTGATTTAATAATATTTGAACTTTTATATCATCTGGGTGTAAGCATTGCTCTTTTGAAAAAGCAGATTTTCCATCATAACCAATTTTTGCTAATGCATCTTTTACAATTTTTTCATAATCTTCATTTGATAATTTAGCAGATGATTTAACCTCTCCGCCAATTACAACATGTTTTCCAGCTACAAAAACCTCAGATGCAACTCGACTATCTTTATCTTCAATAATTAATCTATCAACTATTGAATCAGCGATAATATCAGCGCATTTATCAGGGTGTCCAGGGCTTACTACTTCACTTGTAAATAAGTATTGTGTTTGTTTTTTCATATTTTGTTTTCCATCCTTTGTTTTCCACAAGAATAATCTTGAGTTGTTTTCCATCTTTTGTTTTCCATTTTTTAGTTTTCTATATTCGTTAAGAAAGTTAAAATAAAAATTTAAAGAATTCAATTTGTCATTAAAGACAAAAAGTGTGCTATATTAACTAAAAATTGCTGTTATTTTCTTTTTATTTTTTATTTTTGAGAAAATTTATTTATAAAAACTATGCTTTAATTACTTTTTTATGAGTAGCCATTTTGTTCTATCTTTATAATTAATTCTTTGATAAAATAATTCTATATTGCAATAAATAATTAAGATTTTTACTTTGAACGATGAAAGGTTAGGTCAAATTTATGCTGTATTTGCATTTCTTTTTTTTGGTGCTTTAGCTCCAATATATTTTAAACAAGTAGGGGTTTTCAAAGTATTAATAAAAGATATGAAAAAACTAAAATATTTAGCGATTTCAACATTATTCATTTCATTAAACTGCTTGTCTTTTATCTATTTTTTCTTTTTTAACTGTTTTTTAAATTTCTTTAATATTGCCATCTCTTCTTTTAATCTATTTTCATCACCTATATCATTAACAAATTTTAACTTATTTTTAATTTTAGAAATTTTTTCTTCTATATTTTTAGTAAGTTTCTCAATCTTTTTTTTCTCAATATCATCTTCTTCAATTAACAATAAATACTTTTTAACTTTTTCATAGATTTTTTCCAGCTGCATAATCTTCTCCTAATTGTTTAATAGTAAGATCTTCAATCCACAACACTTTAGCCACACTTATCAACTTATTGATTACATTATATGCATGGGAACTGTCATTTAGCAAAGTAGTTGCCATTTTTTTATCTATTCTTTTTTCTCTAATTAAAACATCAATTCTTCCTGTTGCAATAACGTCTAAACTTTTTAAATAATCTTTTAATAATTCAGCTTTAGATAACACATCTAATTCATCTTTACTATTTTTAATCTCATTTATAGTGTTTATAGTTTTTGCGATTGCTTCTCTAATATAATTATATTCATTTTTTATATAATCATTATTACTTAATAGATATCTTGAAATATTTTGTTGTAACTCTTTTGTATTTTTTACAGCTTCTGCTATATCTCTACAAGCAATTCTTAATTCATATAAATAGTTTTTTTTCTCACTATCTAACTCATTAATAAAAATTGTTGAATAATCAATAATATCGCCATAAAGTGACTTAATTCTTGTTTGATAAAAGTCATCTATATTCAACTCTATTATATCTGTTGATTCTTTTACAACTGATGAGATATCCGTTCTACCTAAATACCTATGTCTATGTAGCATAATTGCATGACTTAAAACTTCACTGGCATTATCATATAAATGAATTGTTTCTTTTTTTGTAGCTTTTAATGCAATAGAAGGAACAGCAATTACTTGCATATCAAGATATTTTGGTTTTGAGATATAAGTATCTTTTTCTTCTACAAATAATTTTTTTAGAAAAATAACTAATCTTGGAATAAAAAATGAAAATATTATAAGCCCTATTAAATTAAAAAATGTATGAAAAACTGCTAATTTCATAGCCATATCATCAGATGATATTCCTAAATTACTTGATAAGTATTCAACAAAATCAATTATAAAATATAAAAATGCCAAAGTTATAATTGCAGTTATTCCTTTGAAGATAAATAATCCAACAGCCATTCTTTTACTATTTGCATTTGAAACCATAGCTCCCATAGCAGCAGTTGTTGCTGTTCCTATGTTTGCTCCAACGGCAATTGCCATTGCATTTATATATATTATTTGACCTGTTATAAGAGCTGTTATAGTTAAAGCCATTGTTGCACTACTTGATTGAATAATAATTGTAGCTATCATACCAATTATTGCATAAACGATAATTCCTGCATATCCATCCATAGAAAACTGAGCTAAATCAATCCCTTCTTTTAAGTCTTCAAATCCATCTTTCATATATCCAATACCTAAAAAGATAAATCCTAAACCTAAAAGAATATTTCCTATTCCTTGAATATTTTTTTTCTCATAAAATCTAAAAATTACTCCAAAAATAATCATAGGTAAAGCAAAAGCAGCAACATCGATTTTCACACCCAAAGTTGAAACAATCCAAGTTGTAGCCGTTGTTCCAACGGCTGAACCAAATACAACTCCTAAAGCACCCGCTAAAGAAATAATTTTTGCTGATAAAAAAGAGATTACAATAATAGAAACTAATGAAGAACTTTGTAAAATCGCAGTTGCTGTTATTCCTAAAAACAGAGATTTAGAAGTTGTATTTGTACTTTTAGCGATGATTCTTTCTAAAATACCACCACTAAAAAGTTTAAATCCATCTTCCATAAAATGCATACCAATTATAAAAATCCCAACACCTGCAACAATATATTTTGAGTCTTCATTTACATAAAGTAAATAACATAATAAGGCTAATAATATATACGATAAATATTTTTTCATTATTCCACAGTAACAGATTTTGCAAGGTTTCTTGGCATATCCACATCATTTCCAAGTCTTATTGAAATTTCCATTGAGAATAGTTGTAAAACTATTAGCATTTCAAAAAATTCTAACATATAATGGTCGCAAGAATTTATTTTCACAAAATCATCTGCTAAATCAAAATCAAGTGGTGAAATTGCACAAATTGTACTATCTCGTGCGCTTAACTCTTCTACATTTGATTTTATTTTGTCATATAACAAATTTTGTGGCATTAAAGCAATTGTGAAAAGTTCTGGGTCTGCTAAAGCAATTGGTCCATGTTTCATTTCACCTGCTGGATATCCCTCAGCGTGTAAATATGAAATCTCTTTTAATTTTAAAGCACCTTCAAGGGCAAGTGGGAAAAATACATCTCGACCAATAAAGAAAAATCCATGTCCGTGTAAATATCTTTTTGATAATCTTTTTGTTTTTTCATGAATTTTATCACTAATACAAAGCGATTTTGGAACTTCTCTTAAAGTGTGTAACTCTTTTTGCATAGTTTCATCTGAAATTAGATTTTTTGCTTTTCCAAAATATAAAGCCAACATCCATAAAACAACTGTTTGAGTTGAAAATGCCTTTGTTGAAGCAACACCTTTTTCAATTCCTGCACGCGTAAGAATCGTAGCATCTGCAGTTCTTGTCATTGAAGAGTTATCAACATTACAAACCACAAGTGTTTTAAGACCAGCTGCTTTTGCCATTTTTAAAGCTTCTAAAGTATCAGCTGTTTCTCCACTTTGAGAAATTACAATAAACAGAGTATCTTTTGTTAAAAGAGGCTCTTTATATCTAAATTCACTTGCAATTTCTATACTACATTTGATTTTAGAAAGTCTTTCAAAAAGATATGAAGAGGTAAGTCCTGCATGGTAAGATGTACCACAAGCACAAATTTTAATTTCAGTAATTCCATCGATTATTGATTTTTCAATCTCATCAAATAAAATTTCATTATCTTTTATTCTTCCTAACATACAATCACTAACAACAGCACTTTGCTCATAAATTTCTTTTTCCATAAAAAATCTATATCCATCTTTTTGAGCAAATTGTTTTGAAGAAGGAAGTCCAGACCAAGAGTAATTATCATTAAAAAACTCTATTGATTCAGCACTAGCAATTCCACCAACTCCATCTTCTAAATAAACAACACTTGAAGCTAATCCAATTAAAGGAGCATCTGAAGAAGAAAATAAAACTTCCTCTTTTTCATTTCCCTTTGCAACGATTAAAGGACTTCCATGTTTAAAGAAAAATACTTTTTTTGGATCTGCTTTTGTGATTAAAAGAATCGAAAAAGCACCTTCAAGTCTAGCAATAGTATCTTGAAAAGCTTTTTTTGTGTCATTTTCTTGATTATAAAAATTTTCAAATAGATGAACTATTACTTCTGTATCTGTTTGAGATACAAACTTATGACCTTTTGAAGTTAATTCTTCTTTTAACTCTTTATAGTTTTCAATAATTCCATTATGAACAACATAAGAGTATTCACCTAAATGTGGATGAGCGTTTAATTCTGTTGGTTTTCCATGAGTTGCCCATCTTGTGTGACCAATTCCTAGTTCATAATCACTTGAAGCCGTTGCATTTACTTTTTCTTCAAGGTTTACAAGTTTTCCCAAAGCCTTAAAAACATCAATTCTATCATTTTTTAAAACAGCAATTCCAGCACTATCATAACCTCTGTATTCTAACTCTTTTAAACCATCTAATAAAATTTTAGTAGTATCATTCTTCCCAATATAACCAACAATTCCACACATTTTTAATACCTTTTTTTCAATTTTTAAGTAAAAATATTATATTTAATAATTACTAAATAACTGCTTTTGATTTTTTTCGTTATTTTATTTATTTAAATTTGTTACAAATTCTTTGTGAATTTTTCCATTTGAAGCAACAATATACTTGTCTTCAAATAAGGTGTATTCATTTCCTTTTATATTTGATACAACTCCACCTGCTTCTGTTAATATTAAAATTCCCGCACTAACATCCCAAGCTTTTAAATTCATTTCGTAATAACCTTCATAAGTACCCTTTGCCACATAACATAAATCAAGCGAAGCTGAACCTAATCTTCTTATATCTTGACAAAGAGGCAAAATATCTTTGATTTTTTTTAACACATCATTTAAATCATCTTCATTTGAACCACTTGTATATGGAAAACCTGTTGAAATAAGTGCTTTTTGAAAATTATCTTCGAGGCTTACTTTTAATTTTTTACCATTTAAAAAAGAGCCCTTCCCTATTTTTGCTGTATATAACTCATCTAAAATTGGATTATAAACAACTGCCAAATATGGTTTCTTATTTTTATAAACACCAACTGAAATTGCAGTATGTGGAACTCCATTTACAAAATTTGTTGTTCCATCTATTGGATCGATTATAATTGAATTATTAAACTGTATATTTGCATTATCTGATTCTTCTGCAATAAGATTAAAATCTTTGAATTTCTTTGAAAATTTCTTTTTTAAATAGTTTTCAACAGCCACATCATATTCAGTTACTAAATCTTTTTTTGCTTTAAAAGTAATATCTTTTTTTGAATAATATCCCTCTTTTAAAATTTTTCCTGCTTCTTTTATTATTTTTATTAGTTCTTTTTTCATGTATTCACTTTTTTTAAATTTATAATATTTTAGCAAAATATGACAAAATGTTCATATATAGTTCATTAAGTATTCATATTCAAAGATTAAACTTACAAAAAAATAAAGGAAAATCTTTGATTTCATTTGCCTTAAAAGCTCTATTTGCTAATAAATTAAAAACTATACTTATTTATCTGAGTTTAATTTTTTCAATAATATCTATATTTTTGATTAGCTCTATTTCAAATGGAATTATTACAATGTACTCATCAATGCTAAAAAGTGATGGAGATATTATTATCACACAAGCGAATATTTCAGATACTTTTTTCTCAAATGTAAACATAGATTTAATAGAAAAAATCAATAAAATTCAAAATGTTCTTGAGTCATCAGCTTTAATTGTGGGAGCTAGTCCTGTTGAGAAACTTCCAATTGTTGCTATTTATGGAGCTAGTTTTAATAGATTTAAAAACTATAAATTAGAAACAGGAAATTATCCAAAACAAAATGAAGTAATTGTTGGAAAATCAATATATGAACAATTAACTAATAAAGATGAAATTCAAATAGCAAATAAAAGTTTTAAAATTTCTGGTGTTTTTAAAAGTGAAATTGGTTTTGAAAATGGTGGTGTTGTTTTAACAATCACTGATGCGGGAGAGATATTTAACAAATCAGCTTCAATGATTATGGTAAATACAACTTTAAACTCTAATATAGAAAATATTATCAAAAATATTAAATTAATTGATCCACAAATAGATGCAAAATCCACTCAAAATTTTGTAGATAACTATAATCAATTTAAAATCATAAAAACCTCATCAAATGTTATTTCACTAATTGCATTTTGTATGGGATTATTAGGGATTGTGAGTCTTATGAGCATTACAATAAATCAAAGGAAAAGTGAATTTGGAATCAAAAGAGCTTTGGGAATAAAAACTTCTAAAATTCTATTTTCAATTATGCTTGAAAGTTTTATCTTAGGAGTTTTTAGTTTTATTAGTGCTTTTATTATTTCAAATTTAATTTTATTCTTTATTAAAAATGCTTCATCTTTACAAGGTTATGTAAATGGTGAGATTTCAAATGAATTAGCACTATATATATTTATTGCATCTATTTCCATGGCAATAATTGGCTCAATAATTCCAGCACTTAATGCCTCAAAAACAGACCCTATTGAGTTGATTCAAGGAAATAGAATATGATAAAAGTAAGAAATTTAACTCACTATTATAATAAAGATTTAGCCCTTAAAAATATTAATTTAGAGATAAAAAAAGGTCAATTTATAGCAATAATTGGAGAAAGTGGAAGTGGAAAATCTACACTTTTATCTATTTTATCAACGCTACTTAAACCAACAAGTGGGGAAATAATTTATGAAAATATAAACTATAAAGATATAAAAAATATTGATGATTTTAGACGTAAAAGTATTGGATTTATTTTTCAATTCCACTATTTAATCAACTATTTAAGTGTTAAGGAAAACATAAATCTTGCAAATGAAAAAGCTACAAAAGAGGAAATTTTTGATTTATTGAAACTTCTAAATATAGAAAATTTAATAAACAAATATCCAGATGAAATCTCAGGAGGACAAAGACAAAGAGTTGCAATTGCAAGAGCTTTGATAAATAATCCAAAAATCATTTTTGCAGATGAACCAACTGGAAATTTAGATTCAAAAAATTCTTTAAATGTATTTGAGTTATTTAAAACTTTTGCAAACAAAGGAACAACCATAATAGTGGCAACGCACGATAAAAACTTAGCTTTAAAAGCTGATATAACTTATGAGGTAAAGGATGGGAAAATTGAATAATTTTGATAATTTTATAAATAGAAACTTTAAAATATCTATTGCATTTTTTGCTTTAGGACTTTTATTTGGAATAATTTATTCTATAAATCTTTTAGGATTTAGTATAAATTCACAAACTCTAAATCCAGAAAACATGAGAGCAATTCATATTTCTTTGATGCTTTATGGATTTATTCCCTTAATGCTTTCATATCTTCCTTTTTTATTAATAAACAAAGAAGTGGGAATCGATGAGGAAGGACTTAAATACTTAAACTTATATACTATTTTTTGGTATATTTTTTTAGTATTTATGGTAGTTTCATTATTACTTGGGAAAAGTAGAGGTTTGGCTTTTTATGATTTTGCTTATGAACTTAATTTTCTTTTAGCCTTTGCTGGTATTTTTTATATTATCGCTTTATATAAATTTATTAGACTTTATAAAATTCTTCCTTTGTGGATAAAAGTTTGTTTAAGAGTTGTTATTATTGCACCAATTGCACTTTTAGTTTTAATGAATCCAATTATTGGGCAAGTTGAAAGTACAGTAAGCGGACCTCATGGAGATAATACTCTTGGAATGAGTTTAGCTTTAATTCCTCTTTATTATCTAATCATTAAGCTATTAAATAAAGATGAATTTAAAGCTAGATGGAATATTTTTTGGATAATTCCTACAATTTTTTATTTTGGCTCTGTGTTACATAGAATTTTTTTAGAACCATTAACTTACAATCAAGAGTGGTTTTTACAATATCTATCACTTTTATATGTTCCATTACTTTATAGATGGTTTAAAGATAGTAATATTGCACCCTATGCAAAAAAAGCTTTATTTATTTCAATAGCTGCATTTTTATTTGTAGATGTAGAAGGAAATATTATCTTTATTCCAGAAATTAGATGGATATTTCATAGAAATGATTTAATAGTAGCCCATGCTCATATGGCTATGGGAATAGCTGTATTTTTTATGGTTATTTCTATGTTTATAACTCATATTAAAGAGCTTCAAAAAGATATATATTTAAATTCATATTTATTTGCACTTTTAGGAATATTTACAGTTTTAAGTATTTCAGGTTTTACACAAGCAGGGATTATGAATATTTCAACAGATACATTATGGATATTTAGAACTATTTTTGGTTTATTTGCACTTGTTTTTATATTTGCTTTTATAAAAATAAAAAAATCTTACTCAAAAATAGAACTTTATAATATTGCAGGGATTTTAAGCGATGGTTTTGGCGGAGTATTTTTGATACTACTTGCTAGTTTTATTTATCCAATTATTGGTTTTAGCTTTAGTGGAGGTTATGAATATGTTGTTTTTGCATTTGTTAGTATGACAGGATTTATTCATTACATGGCTTTAAAAAATCCATCAAGTCAAATACTTTTAATAAATTTAACAGTTATAATAAGAGTAATTGCTTCTTCAATGTTTTTTGCACTTTATGCTTCAAATAGATTAGGTTTAGAAGCACTTGCTATTTGTTTGTTTGATTTGGCTTTTGTTTTTACTTATTTAATATTTTTTTATCAAAAGGATAATTTATGCAGAGATTAATTTTAATATTTTTTATAGCTTGTGAATTATGCTTTTATTTACTAATTGCACAAACTGGAGTCGTTGAGTATTTTTCATCAAATCTGTTTTTAATAGCTCCTCTTCCAATAGGAGGAATTATTGGTTCATTATTGGTTTCATATATAAAAATTGAAAATAAAAATAAAATATCTATATTTTTAAGTATTCAACTTCTTATGAGTTTTATATATCCAAACTATAATTTTTTAACTCTATTTATTTTAGGATTTGCAGTTGGAAGTTTAGCTCCACTTATTATAAATGAAATGAAAAAAACAAGTTTAGTGGAACTTGGATTTGCACTTTGTATTTCTTATGTAACAGGAACATTTTTATTTAATTATGAAGTATCTCAAAGGGGATTTATCGCAATTACTTTAACTCTCATTGTATTAATTTCATCAAGGTTTTTACCACAAAATAGTGAAAATAAAAACTCTATTGATTCAAAACACTCTTTATTTCTAATGATTTTATGGGTGTTTTTAGATTCAGCACTTTTTGAGTCACTATCAAGAGATATTTCAGTTTCAATTTGGAGAGGTGGATTTACACTTGAAATCGCCCTATTTCACATAATTGGTGTAGTTTGTGCATTGTATTTTAAAATAGAAAGAAATCAAAAAGAGTTATTTATAATCACACTTTTTGCTCTTTCATATCTATTTTATTTTTTAAGAGAAGGATTTATTTTATCCCTTATATATCCTTTTGTAATATCATATTACAATGTAGTAATTTTGCAAACCATTGCAAAAAAAGATTTTAAAACTATTACATTTTATATGATATTTATAGGATGGATTGCTTCAGGTGCTGGACTTTTTGTAGCTTTAGAAAATCTAATTTTATTTGTGCCTATTGTTTTATTAATTGCTTTAATTAAAATAATGACTAGGGAATATTTACCAAAAAACAAGGAGATAAAATATGTTTAAAATATTAATAATATTATGTTTAGGATTAGCAGCAATTGCTTCTAATCTTAATGTTCAAAAAGGTGAGATAATTGCTCATACAGAGGTTTTTGGTGATAGCCAAATTAATCCAACAACAAAAGAGATAAACTCTTTTTTAACAATGCAAAATGATATCCAATCAATTAGAGGTAAAATCTACTTTGATACAATCTCACTAATTAGCCAAAAAAGAGATAGAGATTCAAATATGTATGAGTTATTAAATTCTGAAAAATTTAAAACTATATCTTTTGATATTACAAGTATTGTAAAAAATGAAACTACTTATGACATAAGTGGAGAATTAACGCTAAATGGTATTACAAAAAATTTCACTTTTAAAAGTGAAATAATCAATAATAAAGATACTATTTTACTAAATGGCGGTTTTTCTTTTAATCTTACAGATTTTAACTTAGAACCACCTACAATGTTCTTTTTAACAGTTAGAAATCAAATTGATATCTCTTTTAATATTGAATTAAAAAAGTAAATTAGATGATAAAAAAACTTATATTATCAGTACTATTCCCAAGTATTATATTTGCAAGTAGTTTAAAAATAAATGATAAAATAAGCAATTTTTCCCTAACAGATCAATTTGATAAAATGCATACAATTAATAGTGGAATTTCCACTATTATTGTAACTTTTCAAAAAAATACTTTAGAGATAATAAATGATTTTCTATCATCTAAAAATGAAAATTTCTTAGAAAATAATCATGCTATATTTATAAGTAATATAACTTCAAATCCAACTATTATGACTAAAATGTTTACAATTCCACACTTACGAGATTATAAACATACGATATTATTAGTACATGATGAAAATAGTATTAAGTTTTTAAAAGAAGAAAACAAAGCTACAATTTATTCAATTTCAGGTGGTCAAGTAAATAATATTCAATATATTTCATCAAAAGATGAATTAGAAAGATTTTTTAAGTAATGATTCTTCCAAGACCAAAATCAATAGAAATAATTGTAAAAAATGAAAAATTACATAATCTTCAAATCCTTCATTTAAGTGATTTACATATAAATAAAAAAAGCTCAATAGCACAAATTCAAGAGCTAATAAATATTTGCAATAATTTAGAATTTGATATGGCAATTATTACAGGTGATATAATTGATACAAAAGTAAAATTTATAAAAGAGCAATTACAAATATTAAATAAATTAAAAAATAAGGTTTATTATATAAGTGGAAATCATGATTTATTTTATGGATTGGAAGATTTAAAAAAAGAGCTTACAAACTTTATTTTTATGGATAATAAAACAATTGAATTTATCTATAAAAATGAAACAATATATTTAGCTGGATTAAGTGATAGATTTTCAAAGTTTTTCAAAATAAAAAGAGAAGAAAAAGAAATAGAAAAATATCTATTAAACTCTCCATCTATTTTTATATCCCATCAACCAAAAGATTATAAAATTGCTCTTAATTCAAAGGCAAATCTTTTTTTATGTGGACACACTCATGGTGGGCAGATTTTTCCTTTTCATTATTTTGTTAGACTTGTTCAACCTTTTTTAGCAGGTTTATTTTATAAAAGAAATACTGCTATTTATGTAAATAAAGGTTTAGGAACTTGGGGTGTGGATTTTAGATATAAAGCCGATAATGAAATAACCTTACTTAAATTAATAGCAAAAAGTGTAAAATAGTTCCATGAAAATATTAATAATAGAAGATGATGAAAAAATCGTAAATTTTTTAAAAAAAGGTTTAGAAGAAGAGTGTTATGTTGTTGATTATTCAACAAATGGAGAAGAAGGATTATATCTTGCAAGTGTGAATGAATATGATTTGATTTTATTAGATATTCAACTTCCATTAAAAGATGGAATAGAAGTTTGTAAAAGTATAAGAGCTTCAAATAATCAAACTCCAATTATTATGTTAACAGCTAAGGATTCTATTGAAGATAAAATAAAAGGCTTAGATATTGGAGCGAATGATTATCTTGCAAAACCTTTTTCATTTGCTGAATTATTAGCACGTATTCGTGTTCAATTACGAAAAACTAATGCCGTTTTATTAAAACTCTCAATTGCTGATTTGGAACTTGATTTATTAAATAAAACAGCTACAAGAGCAAATGAAAATATTGTTCTAACATCAAAAGAGTTTACACTACTTGAATTTTTGATTAAAAATAAAGACAGAGTATTAAGTGAAACCATAATTAACTCAGCATTATCATCATTTGAAGATTCAAATATTAGCAATATTGTAAATGTTTATATTTATAGATTAAGAAATAAAATTGATAAAAAGTTTGATAAAAAACTAATTAAAACAATAAGAGGAATAGGATTTAAAATAAGTGACAAATAAATTATCAATAAAAAAGAAACTTTTAATCTATAGCTTTTTAATCCAAATTATTATTCTTGCTATTTTTTCATTTTCTCTATATAAAGCTTTGGAAATATCAACCTTAGATAAACTCCAAGCTACTTTGAAAGTTATAATTCTTGATGTTACAGATGATTTACTCGAAAAAAAACAAATTAATAATGCATCATTAGATGAAGAAAAAGAGTATAAATTTGAACCTTTATTTATAAGAATTTTAGATAATACAAGCCATGAAAAATTAATTCAAACATCAAATTTTCCAGATAATATTGAGCATAATGACCAATATCTTAATAATTTAGAACAAAATACAGTTATCTTTGAAAAACAAAACAACTATTTAGTAAGTAGAATTAAAATAAATTTTCATAATGAAAAAATAGTAATAATAGAAGTTGCTACAACAAAAGAAATATTAAGTTCAACACTAGAAAATATATTATATATTTTAAGTTTCATTTTGCCTATAGTTTTAATTTTCTCAATTATTGGTGGCAATTTTTTAATTTATAAATCTTTTTTACCAATTGAAAATATATTATCTGAACTAAAACAAATTAATGCAAATGATTTATCAGCAAGACTAAAAAGTAATAAAAATAAAGATGAAATAAATCAATTAGTTGAAGAGGTTAATAGTTTATTAAAAAGATTGGAATCATCATTTGAAAGAATTTCTCAATTTAGTTCAGATGCATCACACGAGCTAAAAACTCCTTTAACTATAATCAGAGGGGAAATAGAAATTGCATTAAGAAAAGAACGTTCTATTGACTATTATAAAGATGTTTTAAATAGTTCACTAAATGAAATAATTATAATTGAAAAAACAATAAATGATTTACTATTTTTAGCAAAAAATGAAAAAGATATAATATTAGATAATCAAGAATATATATATTTTGATGAAATTATTGATGAATCAATAAATGAAGTAAAAAGTTTTGCGAAATTAAATGAAATAGAAATAAATTTTATACTTCAAGATACCATAGAATATAAGGGTTATTCTAATCTTTTAAAAATTGCTTTAAAAAATGCAATTAAAAATGCAATACAATTTAGTCATAAAAATTCTCAAATAATTGTAAAAAGCTATAAAAAAGAGAGTTTTTTTGAAATTTCTGTTCAAGATTTTGGAATAGGAATTCCTTTAAATGAACAAGAAAAAATATTTGAAAAATTCTATAGAACAGATAAAAGTAGAAATAAGAATTCAGGGGGAACTGGGCTTGGAATGTCCATTTTAAAGAAGATTATAGATATTCATAAAGGGAAAATTAATATCAATAGTAAAGAGAATGTAGGAACAACTATAACTATATCTTTTCCTATAAAAAATAATTTTTAAAAGATTCAGTTTATTTTAATCTAAAATGATGTTATAATTACATTATCTAAACAATTTGGAGGTATAAATGACGATAAGTTCAGTTTTTACGGTTGTTAACATTTAAATTTAAAAGTAGATTTACTATTAAGTAAATTAAAAAACACGAATTTTGTTTGAAAGAAATAATATTTTAGGGGTCTTTGGAAAAAATCTAAAGACTCTTTTTTTTATGCACTTTTTATACAAAACTATCATCAATTATATTAACAATATTTGCATACATTTCAAAACTATAGATTTCATTTTAAAATTTTAAAGTAATTAAAAAAACTGAGGACTTCAAAATTTATTTTGAATATTTAATATATGTTGTTAGAAATAAAATATAAAAATTGTGAATCTGTTGGGAATTGATTAAAGGGGTGCATTTCCCAAGAAACTTGAGAAATACAATTTTTAGAGTATATTTGAGAGTGTAGTTTTCACTACATTCCCATACCACCCATACCCATTCCACCCATGTCTGGCATAGAAGGCATTGAAGGTTTATCTTCTTTAATATCTGTAACTGTTGCTTCTGTAGTTAATAAAAGTGATGCAACTGAAACAGCATTTTGCATAGCAACTCTTTCAACTTTTGCAGGATCCACAATTCCTGCTTCAAACATATCTACATACTCACCAGTTGCAGCATTAAATCCTAAATTTTCATTAGTAGATTTTTCAACTTCATTTGCAACAACACCAGCATCATAACCAGCATTAGTAGCAATTTGTTTTAAAGGCGCTTTAATTGCTCTAAAAATGATTGCAGCACCAATTGCTTCATCACCTTCAAGTTCAAGTTTAACTTTAGCAGCAGCTCTTATTAACGCAGCTCCACCACCAATTACGATTCCTTCTTCAACAGCAGCTCTCGTTGCACTTAATGCATCATCAACTCTATCTTTTTTCTCTTTCATTTCAGTCTCAGATGCAGCTCCAACTTTAATTACAGCTACTCCTCCACTTAATTTTGCAAGTCTTTCTTGTAATTTTTCTTTATCATATTCAGAAGTTGTATTTGAAATTTCTGCTTTGATTTGTCCAATTCTAGATTTTACTCTTTCTTTATCACCACTTCCATCAACGATAGTTGTGTTATCTTTATCAATTACAACTTTTGTAGCTGTTCCTAAACAAGAGAAATCAGCAGTTTCAAGTTTCATTCCCATTTCTTCAGAAATTACAGTTCCACCTGTTAATACAGCGATATCTTCAAGCATAGCTTTTCTTCTATCACCAAATCCTGGAGCTTTAACAGCTGCAATATTTAAAGAACCTCTTAATCTATTTACTACTAATGTTGCTAATGCTTCACCATCAACATCTTCTGCAATAATTACTAAAGGACGACCAGACTGATTAACTGATTCTAAAATTGGTAACATCTCTTTTAAAGAAGAGATTTTTTTCTCATATAATAAAATAAATGGATTAGTAAATTCACCAATCATTTTTTCAGCATTTGTTACAAAATATGGAGATAAATATCCTCTATCAAACTGCATACCTTCAACAACAGCTAATTCATCAGAAATACCTTTTGCTTCTTCAACAGTGATAACACCATCTTTTCCAACTTTATCCATAGCTTCTGCAATCATAGCTCCAATTGCTTTATCAGAGTTAGCTGAAATTGTAGCAACTTGCTCAATTTCAGTTTTATTTGCAACAACTCTTGAAGCAATTTTGAGTTCAGCTAAAATAGCTTCAGTTGCTTTATCCATACCTCTTTTTAAGATAATTGGATTTGCACCTGCTGTTACATTTCTTAATCCCTCTTTGAAAATTGAGTGAGCTAAAATAGTAGCAGTTGTAGTTCCATCTCCTGCTTCATCGGCAGTTTTTGAAGCAACTTCTTTTACAAGTTGTGCTCCCATGTTTTCTAAAGTATCTTTTAATTCAATTTCACGAGCTACTGATACACCATCTTTTGTAATTGTTGGAGCTCCAAAAGATTTTTGTAATAAAACATTTCTTCCTCTTGGACCCATTGTAACTTTTACAGCATCTGCTAATTTTTCAACACCTGCGTATAATCTATTTCTTGCACTATCACCAAATAAAACTTCTTTTGCCATTACATAACTCCTATAACATTTTCAATATTTAAAATTAAGTACTCTTGACCATCAAGCTTAAATTCAGTTCCTCTAAATTGTTCAAAAACAATTGTATCTCCAACTTTTACATCTTCAACTTTATTCCCAACGGCAACAACTTCTGCTGTGTGTGGTTTTTCTTTTGCATTATCAGGAATATAAATTCCACTTGCAGTTTTATTTTCTACTTCAGTTCTTTTAACAAGAACTCTTTCACCTAGTGGTCTAAAATTCATAGTATTTCCTTTTATTATTTATAATATTTTCTATTAAAACTTAGACAATTAGCACTCTAAATTTCCAAGTGCTAAATTTTATTAAATTTTTGAATATTTGTCAAGAGCTTTGAGTTAATTTGACTAAGAGTTTAAACTTTCTATTTGTGTCTATTGATATATTCTAATAAAAGTTGTTCTAAAGACTCTTTTAAATTAGAATCAAAAGTATTAAGTGTTTCTAAACATTTTAAAGCTAAATCATCCGCACTTTTTATTGAACCATCAAGTCCTAGTAAATTCACAAAAGAATTTTTTGAACTATCATTATGTGTTGTTTTACCAGCTTGCACTGAAGTACAAGTTTCATCAATAATATCATCTTGGATTTGAAATAAAAGTCCTAAATTAATTCCAAAATTAAAAAGTTTTTCTTGTGTTTGTAAATCATATTCACAAATAATTGCTCCCATTTTTAAAGAAGCAGCGATTAATTTTGCTGTTTTATGGATATGTAAAAATTCTAGTTGATTAAGTTCTAGTTTTTGATTTTCAAAATAACAATCAATTGCTTGACCAATTATCATTCCATCTATTCCACCGTTTGAACTTAAACATTTAATTAAATCAATTTTAATATCATTTGATAATGAAGCATTTGCAATTAAATTAAAAGCTTCTGTATTTAAAGCATCACCCACAAGTATAGCAGTTACTTCATCATATTTTTTATGTAAAGTTTGAAATCCTCTTCTTAAATCAGCATTATCCATTGCAGGTAAATCATCATGAATCAAAGAATAAGTATGTAAAAATTCAAGTCCTAAAGCTACACAAAGGGAATTAGGGATTAATAAACTTTTATTTGATTTTACAACGCATAATAAAAGCATTGGTCGAAATCTTTTTCCACCTGCTTTTAACATATGAGACAAGGCATCCTCAAAATAAGGATGAAAAGTCTTAGAATGAGGAAGATTATTTAATAAAAAATTTTCAAATAGGGTTAATAAATTCTTCATGAAATTATTTTTGTCCCAAAGAACCAAGACCACCCATCATATTCATAGCCATCATTTTTTTGTTTTCATCACTTTGTTTAATTACATCATTCATACATGATATTAATAAAATTTGTAATGAGTCTTTATCTTCAAGAAGGGAATCATCAATTTTCAAATCAATAACTTCTGAATTTCCATTTATAGAAATTTCAATCATTCCACCACCAGATTTTGATGTAAAAATTCTTGAAGCATTATCCTCTTTACTATTTTTTGCCATTTCTTGAAATTGATTTAGCATATCATTTAAATTCAAGTTTTTTAAGTCAAGTCCTTCAAACATGGTCACTTCCTATAAGTTCATGAGTTATTAAATCAATATTATTTTTTTCATCAACTAAAACAACTGTTGGCTTATAGTTTTCAAGTTCAGATTCATTATATGAAGCATAAGCAATAACAATAATTTTATCACCAATTTCTACTTTTCTAGCAGCTGCTCCGTTTAAACACATATCTTTTGAACCTGCTTTTCCTTTAATTACATAAGTTTGAAATCTTTCTCCATTATTGATATTTACAATATCAACTTTTTGACCAACTCTTAAAGTTGATGCTTTCATTAAATCTTCATCAATAGTAATCGACCCAACATAATTCAAGTTTGCATCTGTAACAGTTGCTCTGTGAATTTTACTATATAGCATATCAAATGTCATATACTAATTCCTTTTATTGTTCTAAATTAATAGGCTCACCCCAAAACGATGAAGGGATTAAATACTCTTCAACAGGGGTTCCACCTAATATATGTTCTTTTATTATTCTATCTATTTTTTCCTTAGATAACGAAGAATACATAAAATGTCCTGGTTCTACTAACATTACAGGTCCCACTTGACATCTTCCTAAACATGAAGTCCTTACAATTTGTACAGGTCCCATTACACCGGCTTTCATTAAACTCTGAGCAGTATGATTAAATAAATCTCTTGTATTTTCATTTACACATGAAGGTTTTGGCATTCCAGGAGGTGAAGATTGTTCACATTTAAATATATAAAACGTTGGTTGTGGGATATCCATGATTTTTCCTTCTTTTTTAATAGTGAATTTTATAACAATTTTGAGAATTCTAACACTTTTTTTTTAAATTCTACTAAAAAAGTTTCTTTTATTTTTTTTTAAAGCTAATATATTATACTATTTCCCAAATTTATTATAAAAAAAGGCTTTATATGAAAAAGATTTTATTTTTTCTTTGTTCTTTTATGCTACTTTTAGAAGCTTCAAATCCAGTTGCTACTATGGAAACTACAAAAGGTACTATGGTTATAGAATTAAGAGCTGACTTAGCGCCAAAGGCTGTTGAAAATTTTGTTACTCATTCAAAAAATGGTTATTATAATGGCCTTATATTTCACAGAGTTATAAAAGATTTTATGATTCAAGGTGGAGATCCAACGGGAACTGGGATGGGTGGAGAATCTATTTGGGGAAAACCATTTAAAGATGAATTTGCACCAAATGCAGTATTTGACAAAGCAGGTATTTTAGCAATGGCAAATTCAGGGCCAAATACAAATGGAAGTCAATTTTTTATTACAACTGTTCCGACTTATTGGTTAAATGGAAGACATACTATTTTTGGACTTGTTACACAAGGATTTGATATAGTTAAAAAAATTGAAAATGCTGAAACAAATGGAAGATATGAAGGTGATAAACCTTTAGAAGATATAAAAATTATATCTATCTCAATAAAAGAATAAATCAAGATTTTTCTTGATTTATTAAATATACATTAACCAAATATTTTACTCATTAAAGAAGCATCAGCGTGAGAAATTATCTGTTTTTCTAATTTTTCTATTCTTGCTGTTTCTACTTTTGCTTTTTCTTTCCAGTATGTAAGTTTTTGAAGTAGCACTTCATCTGATTGAACGGAATCTAATTGTTCATTTAATTCAGCAATTTTATCCTCTTGTTCTATGATTTTACTATCATAATTTATTTTTAACTGAGCTATCATTTTTTCATCATCTTGCTCTATTTGAAATAATTTATCTTTTAACTTTTTTATTTCTAATCTTAAATCACTATTTTCTCTTGTTAATTTAAAAGCCGTATGATCATTTGTATTCTTTTTATATAGACCTATTTCAGTTTTTAAATTCTTGTTTTCAAGCCTATATTTCTCATTACTATAAATATATTTATCAATATTTCTTGAGGATTGGTCTAAATCATAATTAGCTTTTTCTAATTTATATCTTAAATCATTTATTATTTGGCTCTGTTCTAAAAAGCCTTCTTTCCCTCTTATAAAAATATCACTTTTATCTTTCATTAAAGCTAATTGGATTTCTCTTTTTTTACTTAACTCTTTTGTAATATCTTTTTGAATAGATATAGCTCCATTCATTTCTCCAGTTTCATCATGTGTTGGAAAAACATGAACATCTGTAGTATAAAAACTATTATCTTTTTTTCTATTCTTTAAAGTTCCTTGCCAATGTTTATTATTTAACACATTAGCATATAAATTAGTATAAATATCATTTGAAACATCATCATATTTTAATGATTTAAACTCTTTAGCAATTAATTCATAACTATTAAAACCAGAAATTTCACAAAATAATTCATTCACGTAAATTATATTTAGATGTATATCCATTTTAATAACAATATTGTTAGAATCTAAAATTTCTTTATATCGAGTTAATTCTATTTGCTGTTGTTTTAATAAAAATTCTTGATATAAGTTACTTGCAATATCATTTAATAAAGATATTAAATTTCTTATATCTATTGGTTTTACGATATATTCTTGAACTCTTAGCTTTATAGCTTCAGCTAAAAATTCACTATCTGAGTGTGCTGTAGCAAAAATTATTGCAATTTTACTATCTATTTCTCTAATTCTTTTTATCATATCTATGCCATTTAATACAGGCATATTTAAATCTGTTAAAATAACATCAATATGATCTTGATTTTCTAAATAAGTTCTAAAACCTTCTTTTCCATCTCTTGCTACTAAAACTTTTGAAAAAAAATTTGCTAATAATTGTGATAATTCATTTCTAATTACATCATCATCTTCCACATATAATAGGGTTAATCTTTTTAACAAATTTTTATCTATACTCATAAAATCACTTATTTTAAATTTTTATTAATCTTTCAACTCTTCTTTTGCTACTACTCTTTCAATATCCATAACTACTAACATTTGGTTATTATCAAGTCTTACATAACCTTTTAGATATCTAGACGGAATTGCTGTTCCCATTTCTGAAACCGGAGCTAATGTTGTTGTATCAAGTCTTTGAACATCATCAACTAAATCAACAATTATTCCAATCATTCTTTTATCTTCTGTGATAACTGCAATTACAGAAGTATTTTCATCGTAAGTTCCAGGACCTGTATTAAATTTAATTCTAATATCTAAAATAGGAACAACTTCACCTCTTAGATTAATTAAACCTTTTACCCATTTTTTTGTATTTGGTAAAGGTGTAATATTATCAGGATAAGTAAGGATTTCTCTGATTTTTGGTAGTTCAATTGCATACTTCATCGCACCCAATTCAAATGTCATAAATTCGCTTGTATTTTCGTAATTTATTACTTTCTTGTCATTATTTTCCATTAAACATTCCTTTTAATTTAGACAAGGCATTAAACTTGTTTTGTATTATTTTACCTACTGTAAACTTAAATTTTATTGTTTTTCTAATTTATTTAAAATACAAGTTCCAATATATTTTGGTGTTTGTAGTTCTATTTGATCTCCAATTTGTAAATCTTCTAAAGAAATTATTTTATTATTTTTAGAAATTTGAACAAATCCGTTTTTATCTTTTTTATCTGGATGATTTAATTGAAAATTTGATTTTAATAAATCTATTTGATTTTGAGTTCTTACAACAAATGATGAAATACTATTATTGAAACTATTTTTCAATAAATTTAATTCATTTAAAGAAGCCATAATTTTCTGAGATAGATCTGTTTTAAAAGATGATTTTATAAGATTTATCTCTGTTTGAATATAATTAAATTTAGTTTCAATAGAATTTTGCTCCATTAACCTTTTCATATTTGAAAGTTCTTGTTGTTTATTAAATAAGATATTTTTAAATCTGTTATTGTACTCATTTACCAAATTATCCAAATAAATTCTATGTTCATTTATATCAGGAAGTGCAATTTCAATTGCATTTGATGGAGTAGCAGCTCTCATATCAGCTACATAATCTGAAATCATATAATCAACCTCATGCCCAACAGCTGAAATAATTGGAGTTTTAGCTTCATGTATTGCAATTGCCACTATTTCTTCGTTAAAAGCCCACAAATCCTCAATACTTCCACCACCACGTCCAACAATTATAATATCACAGAATAATCTATCTGCATATTTAATTGATTTTACAATGTCAGAAGCAGCACCTTCTCCTTGGACTAAAGTTGGAATTAAAATAAATTCTACTAGTGGCCATCTGTGATTTGCAACTTTTTTCATGTCTTCAATAGCAGCGCCCGTTGCTGATGTAACAAGTGCTATTTTTTTAGGATATTTAGGAAGGGGTTGTTTATAATTCCCATCAAAATAACCCTTTGCTTCAAGTTTATTTTTTAGTTGTTCAAAAGCAAATGATAATGCACCTTGACCTGATGGTTCAATTTTGTTACATAAAAGCTGATAATTTCCCCTTGGAGCATAAACTGTAATATTTCCATTGATTACAACTTTCAAACCATTTTCTAGTTGAAATTTTAAATATTTAGTATTTCCTTTGAACATTACACATGATAATGTTGAATTTTCATCTTTTATTGAAAAATAAATATGCCCTGAGTTATGATATGTAAGATTTGAAATCTCACCTTCCACATAAACCTGGATAAAAGTAGTTTCAAGTAATGATTTTATTTGGATATTTAGTGTTGATACACTTATTGCTTTATTCATAATATTAAGGCCAGAAAATTAAATTTTTCTGGCAATTATTAAAGTTGAGATATTCATTGAGAATGCCTTTACATGAATAGGCTCTAGACCTGATAGTTTAAGTTCTTTGCATAAATTCTCAGTTGTTAAAAATTCATCAATTGAGTTTGGTAAATATGTATAAGCTTCTTTATTTTTTGAAATTATTCCACCTAAAACTGGCAAAATTTTATTCATATAAAAATCTGTTAGGTGGTCAAGTAATTTCTCTTTTTTATTTTTCGTAAACTCTGAAATTACAACTAATCCATCTTTTTTTAGAACTCTAGCAAATTCATCAAAAGCTTCTTGTCTTTGAACTACATTTCTAATTCCATATGAAATAGAAATAATATCAGCACTTGAGCTTTCAAGGGGCATAGAAGCAGCACCTGCTTCTATAAATTCAACATCCGGAAGTTTTTTCTTACCTACTTCCATCATTCCAACACTTGGATCAACTCCTACAATATTTTGAATATTAATAGCATTTAGAGCGGCTACTTTTTTCCAAAATAAAATCATATCTCCTGTTCCACAAGCTACATCTACAATCTTTTCTATATCTTTTTTACCATAAAAATTAAAAGCTAAATTACAAGCTTTATTTCTCCAAGATTTATCAATTCCCATTGATAAAACCCTATTTGCTACATCATAAGTTCCTGCAATATCATTAAACATTGATACGATTTTTTCTTGTTTACCCATTTTATTCTAGTCCTATTTTCTTATTTTTATAAAAGATATTTACCTATTAATAATCCAACAATTAATCCTATATTTACAGCAACTGCAATATACATATAAGATAATTTTTTGTCTGCATTTGGTAATTTATTTATAATATCTTCTTGATGTTTTAAAGTTATTTCAAAATTTTGAGATGATTTTTCTAAATTATCAACTGCTTTTCGTAAAGCAATTTCAGAAAACTCCATTCGTTCAACAAGCTCTTTTGCCTGTTTAAAACTCATATCACTCATTTTTTAATTTCAATCCATCTATCTAAATCACAAAATATCACATTTAGCGTATTTAGTACATAATCTTTAGCTTCTGTTTGTATTCTTCTAAAAAAAAGATACTTTCTGGCACTTTCAATATCGCCCATTTCTTTTGCTTTTATTGCTTTTGCAGCAAAATCAGTGTTATTATAAGCCATTTCCCAAACAGTTGAACCTAAATATCTGCTCATTGTAATTACTTTATCATTTTTCACAGGGAAATATTTTGGATTTTTTACAAAATCACAAATTACAGAGTTTGAGTCCAAATATTTATGTCCAAAAAAATTAATGAACTGCTCATTATAATAATCTTCATCCATAGAAATAGCTCTATTTAATGCAAAAATTACATTTTCTTCTGGATTTTTCTCAATTTTTTTGATTTTTTTCATTGTTGCAATTGCATTTTTCCCATCAAGTTCACCATCACCTAAAGGAATTATCCATTTAACATTTCCAAAAGAACCAACTTTTTTTATCTCATCAAGAACCAAAGATGAAGTTTTATTTCCACCAACATCAACAATAACTTCATGATTATCATCCATTAAAATTAACTCATCAAGTTCACTTAATTTGTTTGTACCTAACATTCTTTTATTTACTATTTCAGTTCTTGTAAATGATTTTGAATCATTATTTTCATCATCAATTTCAATATATGTGATTTTTTTGCCATGTTTTTTATATAAATATGGAGCTATAACTTGCATCGCAACTGTAGATTTACCTACACCACCTTTTGTTTGTGGAATTATAATCATCAATTAAACCTTTGGATTTCGTAATTATATAGTTAATTTATTTTATCGTAAGTTTTATTAATTTCGTATAGTTTGCTTTTCTACTGATAGTATATATTTGAATTAATCATATTAAAGTGGTGCAATTATAAAACATAAAATTTTAGAAAAAGAAGAATAGAAATACAATATCTAAAGTTTTTAATTTAATCTAATTTATCTATAACTTTCAAACATTGCTCTTTAAACTTTGGAAGACCAAATCTAATTATCCATTCAATAATTACTAGATTTACACCTTCATAATCATGAGCAATATAAGTTCTTACATCATAAAATCTTTATCAAATTCATTTAAAATTTCATCTACATGAGATTGTTTTAGTTTATTAAATTGTTCAGCTATTGCTGTTAGGTGCATTAAAATTGCAGGTCTTGAAGTTACTAAATCTTCTAAAGCAGAGGAAAGACTTCCACTATTTTTTACAATCTCTTCTATATATTCAATTTTTTCAATAATTAAATATATTTTAGAAATAGACTCTTTAGACATAAATAGCCTTATCAATAATAAATTTTTTGGCAGTTTTTCCCATACCTGAACTATCAGCTAAATCAACAGGAATACCAAAGAAGCTACTAATCTCTTCTTTTATTTCATTGATTCTACTGATTGCTTTAAAACCGTATCTTGAAGCAAAATCAGGAGTTGATTCTACTAAAATATCAATATCACTATTTTCTGTGGCTTCATCTCGTGAATAAGAACCAAATAATCCTTGAATAATGAAACCCTCTTTACTATAAAGAGGTTTTAATTCTTTTAGTTTTGAAATAATTTCATTTTTTTGAATCATTTTTTTGCCTTTATTTTTTTGTGTTATAGTATAACATAAGTAAGTTTTTTTCACTATTTACTAAATAAAAAAGCTATATTTCTTATTTTCTACTAATTATGATTAAGACATTACTTCTTTTAGAATTTCTCTAATCTTGTAAAATTCTCCATTTTCTATAAAAAATGTATTAAGTTTTTCATCCAATATTATTTTTAAATCATCAAAACTTTTTTCCGTTATTTCTTCTTTTGAAATCATTGAAATTGAATGAATCTGATTCCATTTTTTAGATAAACTTTTACCTGGTTTAAATTTATCATTATTAGTTGCTATTTCAAATAATTTAACTCTAAAATCTTCATTTGTTGAAGGTCCTATAGTAAAACATTTTTACTCGTAGTCCAACCATCACCTTTTTTTTGCTCTATATTTAACCAACTATTATCAGAAAATCTAACATAAGATTTACTAGAATCATCCAATTCAACTATTTGTAGATATTGTTCTTTTAATTTTTTTTGCAAATATTCACTAATTTGATTAAATATATCAGGCTTATGATTATTTAATATATCTAATGCTTTTTTATAATTAGGATTTTCCCATATTTGTAAACATAATTCTTTTAATTTTTTATCTTCCACAATACCGTTCCTTTTTAAAGTATCAATATAACTTTCAAATATAATTTTAGTTTTTACTGAAATATCTTTGTTTTTTGAGATTTCATTTAATGATTCAACTATCATTTCATGAGTAGCTTTAAGCCAATTTTCTCTTGATGGTTCACTTAAATCAATTGTTAAATATATAAAATATTTTTGATACTCTTTTGAATATTTATGATTAATAATATCTTCATATTTTTGTAATTGTCCACCATCTTCTCCAAATATTCTTTCACTTGCAAATACTTTATTCTCAATAGCAAACAAAACTTTATTTGCTTCATCAACAACAAGTAAATCAATATTTTCTTTTTCTCTATAAATAATAATATCTTTTCTATGTTTAGATAAATATAGATAATCTTGCAAGTTTTCAACTTCATTAAGTGCAATAATTTTTTTTAAAAAACTTTCTAATATCTTATATTCTAGATTATGTTCTGCATCACTAAACAACCATCCTAAAATATTTGAATGTTTTATCTCTTGATTTCCCATTCCTGTAATTTCAAGTATATTAAAATCTAATACATTATTATTAATATCTTCAAATACTTTCTGTACTTCATCATTGAATATAAATTCTTTCAAACTATCTATTTCTTTTGACATATCTTTCCTCTGCGTTTTTTTCATTACAGTTTTTTGTCTTTTAAATGTCAATCAATAAAAGCTTCTGTGATAAATATCTTTGGATTATTGCAATATTTTTTGATTTTAAAAGCACTTGAAGCTTTTCCATCTTCAATATCCACAACAAACATTTGTAAAATAGATTTACAAGAATTTGGAACTTCAAAATGTCCACCAATTCCTGTTGTTACCTTTTGAATTGGAATTTTGCTCTCCATTCCTATTACATTATCTCTACAACCAGTTAGTCCAATATCTGTTAAATATGCTGTGTTTTCGTAAATTTGTAAATCATCAGTTCCCACATGAGTGTGAGTTCCACAAATTGCACTTATTTGATTTTTGAACATCATTAACATTATTCTTTTTTCACTTGTTGCTTCTGCGTGAAAATCTAAAAAGATATTTTTTATATTTTGTTCATGAAGATTTGCTACTAATTTTTTTGCCCAATTAAAAGGGTTTTCAACTGTTGGCATCCCATAGATTCCCATTAGATTTATAACTGCCAATTTTTCAATTCCATTTGAAGTTTCAATTTCGCAAATTTTAACTCCACTTCCAATTAAACCTTCAGGATAGTTATCAGGTCTTAAAACGTTTGAAGTTTCTAGTAAAACCATCATATCTTTTTTCTTATCAAAGCTGTGATTTCCACCTGTGATTAAATCTATTCCACTTTTAAAAAGTTCTTTTGAACCTTCAATTGTTAATCCAAAACCATGACTTGCATTTTCACCATTTGCAATTACAAAATCAATTTCGTACTCTTTTTTGATTTTTATTAAATTTTCTTTTATTATTTTTCTTCCAGGTCGTCCTACAACGTCTCCAATAAAGGCTATTCTCATCTATCTTCTTTAGTAAAATTTTTCGTAATTGTATTAAAATAAGCTTTTATATATCTTTTTGATTTAAAGCTTTGGCACAAACAAAAGCTTCACTAAAAGCTATTTGAAAATTAAATCCACCTAATTCACCTGTAATATCTAAACATTCACCTATAAAATATAAATCTTTTTGTTTTAAACTTTCAAAATTATCATGATTTATTTCGTTTGTATTTACGCCACCTTTTGTAACTTCGGCTTTTGTATATCCAAAATTTCCAGCTGGGGGGAATTCATAATATTTTAATAATTTTAGTTTTTCTTTTTCATCATCTGTCAATATTGAAACACTTTTATCTTCAAGCTCAACAGAAGCTAAAAACTCTTGAGTAAATCTTTTTGGAAGTGGTAGTGCTGTTGATATGATTTTGTTTCCACTTAAAAACTTTTCTAATTTTTGTTTTGGTAAAAAATCAATTGCAATTTTTCCTTTTTTCCAATATAAAGAAGTAGTTAAAATAACAGGTCCAGAGCAACCTTTGTGAGCAAATAATAATGAACCTTCAAAAGTTTTTCCTTCTACAAAAGTAAAAACAGGAGTTGAAAGTCCAGAAAGATTTTTAAACCAAAACTGCTCTTTTTGAACTGTAAATCCTACAAGTGCAGGTTCTAGTTTATTAATAGTGTGTCCAAACTTTTTTGCAATATCAAAACCAATTCCTGAGGCTCCTAACATGGCATATGATAAACCACCACTTGCAACTACTACTTTTTTTGCTTCTATTAATTTTGTATCTGTTTTTATTTTATAATGTTTATTAAATTCAATATCTAAAACTGTTGTATTTAAATATTTTTTTACATGAGTAGTAAGTTTTGTAAACATATCAATAACATCTTGGCTAGAATCACAAAAATATGTTCCTTTTACTATTTTTGGATTTATTTTTGGAAACACCCCATTTTTATTTAAAAAAGCTAATAAATCATCTTTTGAGAATTTTTCTAATAACTCTTTTACAAATTGAGTATCACCTAAGTAATTTTTGCAAGTTACAAGTTCATTTGTAATATTGCATTTTGCTCCACCTGAAACTTTTATTTTAGGTGCTAATTTTGCATTTGCATCAATAATGCAAATATTTTTATATTTATTTTTATCAAGATTTGAAGCTAACATTAAAGAGCTAGCTCCGGCTCCTATGATTGCTATATCGTAGATGTTTCATCCTTTTTACATGTGAACCTATTTATTCCATCTATATATTCATACTCTAAAGTATAGTTATTTGCTTTTAAAATATTGAAAATAATATATAAACCTAAACCAAAAGAATCTTTTGATTTATCTTCATTTGAAAAAAATGGCTCAAAATAATCCGATAAAGGATATTTTAATTGTTCTCCCACATTTTCAAATATAATATTTTCATTTTCATTTTTTATTGTTACTTCTTTATTTGGTGAGTATTTAATTGCATTATCTATTAGATTTTTTATTGCAATTGAAAATAATTTAAAATTTATTTCAATCTTTTTATTATCATATTTTGAAATTACATACTCATCTTCTATCATTAAAATATCTTTTGCATTATCAACAACATCTTCTAAATAATAAAACTTCTTTTCAATATTTTTTGAAGATGAAATTAACTCTTCAATTGAAGCGAACTCATTTATCAAAGATTCTAATCTATTAAAAACTGATTTTAATTTTTCATTATTTTCTTCATTTTGCTCCAATTGAGTTAAGAATCTTCCCTTTGTTATTGGAGTTTTTAGCTCATGCATAATATTTCTAATAAAAATATTTCTAGCTTCTTTTAAACTTTTTAATTTTAAAGCTGTTTTTTTAAACTCCATACCCAAAAGTGATACTTCATCTTTACTATCGCTATTGCAACACTCAAAATCAAAATTTTCATCACCTAAAGTTTTTACTTTATCTTTTAATATTTTAAGTGGTATTAATTTTCTAAGAGTTATTAAATAAACTAAAATAATTGTAATTAATAAAATCGAAAAAACCAAAGTTATATAAAGCTGTGAATTACTACTTGAATCACTATTATCACGAATCAACAAGGTGTCATTTCTCTTTTTTATATATATATAATTTTTGCTTTCTAAATTTAATATTCTAAAAACATCATTAGATTTTGGATGATTTTTTTCCACTAATACTTTTGTTTCAGGATTATATGTTATTGCATTTATTTTTACTGTATCTAAAAAAAGAGTGTAATCTATCTCTTCTAGATTTTTTAAAAAGTTTTCATCAATTCCAACTTTTTCTTGTCTTGAAATCATCTTAATTACAGGAACATATTTATCTAAAAGTTGTACTTCTTTCATCCTATAATCATGGGTAATTAATACCATAAAACAGGCTATTACTAATAATACTGATATAATGAAACTTACGCTTATGGTAAAAAATATTGATTGTCTATTCATTGTATAAATTTATATCCCATTCCTCTAATTGTATGCAAGTATTCTGGCTCTTTTGGATTATCTTCTATTTTATGTCTTATTCTATTTATAATAACAGCCAATGAGCCTGAACTTTCATAATCTTGATTTAAGATATCTGAATTTTCAAAAATATCTTCCCTTGAAATTATAAAGCCTTCCCTTTTTATTAAAAGAGATAAAACTTCGAATTCACCTGCTGTTAGTTTAACATATTTAGCATTTTTTGTAATTTCTTTTTTTTCAACATTTAAAATAAATGTTTTATTTTTAGGCTCTTCTGGTATATTTGAGTGATTAAATCTTCGTAAAATTGTTTTTATTCTAATTTCAAGTTCCCTTGGATCATAGGGTTTTGGCAAGTAATCATCAGCTCCTAGTTGCAAAGCTGTAACTTTATCTGTAATATCACTTCTTGCACTTGAAATAATAATTGGAATATCAAAATCTTTTACAATTGCTTTACAAACATCTAATCCATCCATTCCAGGAAGTGTTAAATCTAAAATAACAAGATCAAATTTATTTATTTTTAAAGATGAAAGAGCCATAAATGGCTCTTCATAGTTGGTAACTTCCATATTAAATTGCTTTAAATATTGTGTTAGAACATTAGCTAATTCTAAATCATCTTCTATCATTGCAATTTTTATCAAAATCTATCCTTTTAAATAGTCCCTATTTAAAAGGAACCTAATCATTTTTAATTTACTTTTAACGGTATTTATAAAAATACCTAAAGTAAAACAAATTCTAAAGGGCTTTAGAAAAAGCCTTATAATTTTTTATTCATCTTTTCTTTTCTTAAATCCATTAAAACTTTTAACTGTTCTTTTTGTTTAGGAGTTAAAATTGCATAAGATTTTTCTAATACTTCTGCATGAGATTTTAACATATTATCTCTTTTTTCAGCCATTATCTTAATATATTTATTTTTATCAAACGAATCTTTTGTGAAAGCTTCATCAAATGTTTCCATATTTTCTCTACTATCAGCTACAATTTTTTCAATTTTATTTTCTTGTTCTTGGGTTAAACTTAAGTGTTTAAACATAGGTAACATAGATTTTTCACCATGTCTTTTATCCATATTCATTGAATTTTTTTGCATCATACAATTATTATTTTTCATTTCATTATTTCCTGCAAATAAACCACTTACTAATACGGTACTTAAAACTAATCCTGATATAATCTTATTTCTTGTTCTCATTTTTAAATCCTTTTTATTTGATATGTGAAATTATTACATTACTCTTTTAATCAATTATAAATTCTATATTAATGGAAACTTAACGATAAAAGAAGAAGATATTATTTATCTTTGGATATAATATAATCAAAATACAAATTAAAGAATAGACATAATATGCGACTATCAAAATTTATAAATAAATTTATTTTTTCAATAGCTTTTATTTCCACATCATTAACATTTTTAGTATCAATACTTTTTCAATATATCAATTTTGAAAAAGATAAACAATATATAAAAAGTGAATTTATTCAATTAAAAAAAAATGAGCTACAAAAAGAAATTGAAGCTATTTTTAATCTAATTGAACATGAAGAATTAGTATTACAAAGAATTAAAAATAATCTTAAAGAAAATACTAATATTGAAAAAATAGAAGAAGAAAATAAAAATGAAATATTAAAATGGTTAGCTTCATATAAAGTTGGGGTAAATGGATATATCTTTGTAAATAATCTTGAAAATAAAGCTCTTATTTGGGATGGTAAAAAACTTGAGATTCCAATGGAATATCCATCTAAATCTTTATATGAAAAACAGCTTGATGCAATAAAAAATCCAAATGGGGGATTTTTATTTTATAAATTCAAAAAACCAGATACAGTAGAACAGTTTGAAAAAATAGCATTTGTTAAAGAGCATAAAAAATATAAATGGATTATAGGAACAGGTACATATATAGACGATGTTGAAAAAGAATTAGCAAGAAAAGAAACTATTTTTAAAAATAGTATTGAAAATCAAATAAAATCTTTATTATTACTTTTTGTTTTTATTTTAATGGGTGTTTACATAATTACAAAAAAATTATCTAAATACATAAAAACAAATATCAGTAATCTTACTATTTCATTTGAAAAAGCAGCAAGAGAAAATAAAAAAATTGATACAAATAACTTAACATATAAAGAGTTTATATCATTAGCAAATAATTTAAATATAACACTTGAAAATAAAAATCACATAGAAGAAGAGCTACAAGATTATATAAATTTAGTTAATGAACATATAATCATTTCATCTACTGATGTAAATGGAATTATTACGGATGTAAATAACGCATTTTGTAATATTTCAGGTTATACAAAAGAAGAATTAGTAGGAAAAACTCACCAAATCATTAGACATCCTGATACACCTGAATTATTTTATAAAAAAATGTGGGATATTTTACTTAGTGGCAAAGATTGGAAAGGTGAGATTAAAAATATTGATAAAAACGGAAGAGATTACTGGGTACAAGCTATAATTAAACCTGTATATAAAAATAATGAAATTATAGGATTTACATCTTTACGAACAAATATTACAGATAAAAAATATATTGAGCATTTATCAATAACAGATGAATTAACAAAACTTTATAATAGAAGATTTTTCAATACTAAAATTGAAGATGAAATAAATAGAGCAAAAAGAGAAAATAACTATTTCTCTTTATTAATATTAGATATAGATTATTTCAAAGAATACAATGATACCTATGGTCATCAAGAAGGAGATGTTGCCTTAGAAAAAGTATCTTTTATTTTAAAAAAATATACAAATAGAAGTAGTGATTTTGCATTTAGATTAGGTGGAGAAGAGTTTGGTATTATTACCACATTAGATAAAATAAAAGTTATTGAATTTGCTAATCATCTAAAAAATGAAATTGAAAACCTAAAAATTGAACATAAATCAAGTATCATTAATAATTATTTAACAATATCAATTGGCATAACTTCAAAAAAAGGTACAGATATTTCTAATAGTAATATTTTATATAAAGAAGCTGATGATGAATTATATAAAGCAAAAAAAAATGGGAGAAATTGTATTTCTATACAAAAATAAAATATGAAAATGCGTATTGGAACTTTTAATCTTTATCAATTTGTAGAGCCTCCTTATTCTTGGTACACAAAAAGAGAAAAATTCACACCACAAGAGTGGGAAGAAAAAATAGCTTGGATAAAACAACAAGTTGTAGATATGAATTGTGACATTATAGGATTTCAAGAAGTATTCTCAAAAAAAGCTCTGAAAACTCTTCTTGATGAGCTTGGATTTAAATATTTTAAAACAATTGATAGTGCAAAAAAAGATAAAAAGAATGAAAATGTTTATATTAGCACAACAGTTGCCCTTGCATCAAAATATCCAATTAAAAATCTAAAAAGAGTTGAAATTGATTTTTCAGCATTAAAAAAACATTATTTTGAAGGTTTTTTTAAATTTGCTAGAGAGCCTATTAAAGCTACTGTAATTTTACCAAATGGCAAAGAATTAAATGTTTATGTTTGTCATTTAAAATCAAATAGAGATAATGAATTTGAATATATTTTCACAAAAGATACTACATTAAAAGAAAAGATTGAAAAAACAACAAAAGCATTAAAAGAAAATTATTCACTATCACTTAAACAAAGACTTTGTGAAGCAAGTTCTTTATTTAGTGATATTAAACAAACAAATAAGCCTAGTGTTTTATTAACTGATTTAAATGACAAAGAGTTTTCCCTTACAATTGATGTTCTTTCAAATATAAAATATCATGAAAATAATCTATCAAAAGATGAGTATTTACTTTTAGATGCTTATCATCTTGATAAAAAAGAGCTTTATAATCCACATCCCGAATTCAAAGGAATAAAAAGAGTTCCTACTAGTTATTTTGCGGGAAAAGGAAATGTATTAGACTATATTTTTATATCAAGTCATTTTGATAAAAAGAAAAATAATAATATTGGAAAAGTTAGTTCATATGAAGTATTTAATAAACATTTAGAAAAAAATCAAAATGGCTCTCTTTTACAAAGTGACCATGCTCAAGTTGTATGTGAAATAGAATATTTATAAAAAACCTTTAATATATTTTTATTTATACAATATAAACTACTTTTTGCACACTTTGTTTTTATATAATTTCTCTATAATAAATTTTGCAGTAATTTATTATACAAAAGAGCAAACCCATATACAAATTATTATTTTTTAGACTCCTTTCGTGCTCTTCCTTTAGTACAAAAAAGAGAAAGTGTGCTTTCTTTCTCTTTTTATTTTTAAAGATTTAACAAAATATCCCCCCTAAGTTTATTTTGATACAAAATCTTTTCATATTTTAACTTTAGTTAAAAAGTAAAAAAACCTCCTAATAATTTACTTTTTATAAGAGAACTAAAGTTAAAAAAAAAGAGAAAGTTGCAATATGCTTTCTCTTTTTTTGATTTTAATTTACTTCCTTAGATACCTCAAAGTCGTAGCAATAATATCATCATCATCTTTACTTGGAGATTTTATACTCTCTTTTGTAGCATCATCTTTTGTAAATGTAATATTCATCTCATAAGAGCTAATATTTTGAATACCTTTATTTAAAGCAAGAATTTTTATGATAATTAGTTCTATAAACTGTTTTGTGAAAATATCAGGTTTACCAAATCTATCTTCCATCTCTTCTTCAATTTTATACACATCTTGAATATCACTTGCCCGACTTAGTCTTCTGTAAAGTTCAAGTCTTACTCTATCTTCATGGATATAATCATCTGAGATGTATGCTGAAATTGCTAGTTTTATATCAACTGTTTTTTTCTCTTTCTTTTCATCACCACTTAAACTAGCAAGTGCATCTTCTAACATTTTTAGATATAAACCATATCCAATTTGTTTGATGTGTCCACTTTGGGCTTCGCCTATAATATTTCCACCACCTCTGATTTCTAAATCTTGGTGAGCTAAAGCTGTTCCACTTCCTAAGTATGAATTTGATTCAAGTGCCACAAGTCTTTTTACTGCATCATCTGTGATTTGTTTTTTATCTTCAACTACGTAATAACAGAATCCCTCTTTGTTACTTCTGCCAACTCTTCCTCTTAATTGATGTAAATCTGCAATTCCAAATCTATCAGCACCATCAATAATGATTGAATTTGCATTTGGTAAGTGAAGTCCTGATTCAACTATTGAAGTTGCAAGTAAAATATCAAACTCTTTATTTTCAAAGGCATCAATAACTTTTTCTGCAAGTTCTGGTTTGATTTGAGAGTGGATTACTTGGATTTTGATTCCTGGAACTATTTGTTCAATATCTGCTTTTTTTGCTTCAATTGAAGCTATATTATTATGCACATAAAAAAGCTGTCCACCTCTTCTTTTTTCCCTTAAAATAACCTCTTTGATTAGTTTGTCACTAAACTCTTTTACATAAGTTCGAACTCCTAATCTCTCAGTTGGAGGTGTCAGAAGTGAACTCATACCTTTTAGTTTTGATAAGGCTAGATTTAGAGTTCGTGGAATTGGTGTTGCACTCATTGAGAAAATATGTACATCTTCTCTTAAATGTTTTAATTTTTCTTTTTGTTTAACCCCAAATTTATGCTCTTCATCGATGATTACTAAGGCTAAATTATTTGTTTTAATTTCAAGTAAAGAGTGCGTTCCAATAACAAGTTTTATCTCTCCACTTTCAAGACCTTTTTTAATATGAGTTTTCTCTTTTGCAGGTGTTTTTCCATCAAGTTTAGCAATACTTATTCCAAATTCAGAAAATCTTTTTTGCATACTATGATAATGTTGAGTGGCCAAAAGTGTCGTAGGACAAACAAAAATGGCTTGATATCCATCCAAAATCACAGCTAACATCGCATTCATTGCAACTTCTGTTTTACCAAATCCAACATCACCTGAAAGAAGTCTATCCATAACTCGACCGCTACTAATATCAGCAAAAATTTCTCTAATACTTCTTTTTTGGTCTTTTGTATAATCAAAACCTGCACTTTTTTGAAAATCTTCAAGGATTTTTTTGTCAGTATTGATTTGAATTCCATTTACAAGTTCACGTGCAGCTGCAATTTTTATAATATCATTTGCGATAGCAAATAATCTATCTTTTACTTTTTCTTTTAATTTAGCAAAAGAGCCTTTCCCCAGTTTATCAACAACAGCATAAGAGCTTCCATCAGCCACATACCTATCAATTAAATCAATATTTTCAACTGGAATTAAAAGCTTATCTTCCCCTGCGTACTGAACTATTACAAAGTCTCTTTTAGCACCCATTACAGTTACGGGCTCTATTCCCTTATATTGACCAATTCCATGTTTCTCATGAACTACATAATCGTTTAATTGAAGCTCATCAAGAACAAGTTTTACTTTTTTCTTTCTTCTTCTTTTTATCTCTTTATTTAAAGAAATTATTACTTCATCTCGACCTACAAGATTTAAAATATAATTTTCAAAAACATACTTTATATTTTTATCATTTAAATCTAAATCGTAGCCTTTTATTTTAGCTTCAGTTCCAGAAATAATAGTAATTTTTTTCTCTTTGTGAAAAGAAATAAATTCTTTTACATTTGCAGGAGCTATTTCTTGGTAATTCTTACTATGGTAAATTTGTGGGGTTAATAAAAACTTATCTTTATTTATTCTTTTTTCTTCAAAAACATAAACTTCTTCAAGTTCATCCAAAGCATCTTGAGTTATAAATGAACTTAAATTTTGAGGTAAATATTCGCCCAATTTATCTAAATACCAAAAACCCAAAGAGTGAATATCTTTGATAAAAGCATCACTTGAAACTGTTTCTATTTGTTCGTTTATTAATTCTAGCGATTCTTCATCAAGTGCTAAAAAAGCTGGATTTATAGAAAATGTTTCTATTTCATCTTTTGTTGATTTTTGGTCTTCAATATCGAATTTTCTAATACTTTCAACTTCATCATCAAATAGTGAAACCCTATATCCAAACTCACTTCCCAAAGGACAAATATCAATAATATCCCCACGAATAGAAACTTCACCCTCACTTGTAACAATATCTACAAAGTAATATCCCCAATTGTAAAGTTTTGATTTTAGTTTATCAATTTTGATTGTATCTGCAAAATTTATTGTAAAACTATCAAAACACATCTGCTTTGGAAGTGGATATGAGATTGTTCGAATTGGAGAAATTAGGATTTTATCTAGTTTTTTGTAAGAGTAATAAGAGCTTAAAGTTTTTGTAATATCTTGAAGTTCATCACTAAAAGATAACAAATCATCTCCAAAATTTGCTCTAAAATCTGATAATACAAAAGGTTTCAAACCCAAATATGCCACGATATCTGAAGCAATTTGAGCTTGCCTGTCATCATTTACGATTAGAAGTTGGCACTCTTTTGTTCTTTTTTCATCTTTTAGATTTTTTAAAAAGTCATAGATATTTTTCACTATTTTTCTACTTCAGCCAACTCAAAATCATTTGTTGTTTTATCATAAAAATAAGTGGGATATGGTGTTTCATTTAATAAAAAAATTAAATTTGCATCATTGAATTTATTTTTTTGAAGACCTTTCTTAAATACTTCTAAAATATAAGCTTTTGTAGAAAAAGTAGTTGTTGTTGATTTGGCTGTATATACAAATTCTTCACCTTCAACTATTTTAAAACCCTCTTTTTTTACATGTTTTTCAAATTTCTCAATATCCTCTAATCCACCAACATCCAATAAAACTATTACTTCAATTGCGTCCATTTTTTCCCCAAAAATTTTTGCATTATTCTAACATATAAAAGTTTTGTTATTGATTGTAATATTAAATGATAAAATGATAAAATCTAAAGTAAAATAATATTCAGATACTATTTTTTATAACATGATATATATTATCGATTTTATTTCAGAGGATTTAAAATGAACTATGAATTATTAAGTAAACTAGCTATGGAAGAAGCAGAAAAATCAAAAAATGAAACTTTACTTCTAAAAAAAAGAAATGAAATATTAAATAAAGAAGTTGAAAGATTAGAATCTTTAATAAAAAAAATAGAAGATGAAAAAATCTCTTTAAAAAATGAAACAGCTGAGCTAAAAAAAGAATTTGATGCTTTGAAAATTGTGTTGGAGTTTAGAGAAGATGAAAAACAAGATTTTCCCCATTATTCGTGAGGAATATGGGGGGGGAGGTAAGTAAAATCATACATTTTTTTGCTAATCCTTAAGCCACCATTTCAGATTGTAACACTTTTTGTTTTTCATGTTTTTCTTCAAATTTTACAGGTGATAAATTTCCTAAATAACTATGACTTTTTATCCTATTATAATAAAATTCAATATATTAAAAAATCTCTTTTTTTGCTTGTTTTTTTGTATAAAAATAATGTGTTATAAACTAATTCTTGTTTTAGTGATTTCTCAAATAGAGTGCACAAGCACAAGAAAAAAACTCTCTGCCACAGAATTATCCCAACAGTTCCATTTTCTACTCGTACTTTAAATAATATTATAAAACCATTTTAATATTAGAATGGTCACCTAACATTTTATAAATTTCTGTTCTATCATCATCATTATGAACTAAAAGTTCGAGAGTATAACTTTTAAATTTACCTTTGCTACTAACTTTTGATTCTTTTACTTTGTGATTTCTACTTGAAACAATTTCTTTCACAGTTATATGAATATCAATATGTTCTAAGACTACTAACTTATATTCCCAATTACATGGATAATTTAAAACTAATTTCTCTTTACTTAAATCAATCATATTAGCTCTCTTATAAAATCACCACTTTTACCACCTGATTTTTTTTCTAATTGAACATTAGAAATAATCATAGACTTGTCAATTGCCTTAACCATATCATAAATTGTTAATAATCCAACAGAAACTCCTGTTAATGCTTCCATCTCAACACCTGTTTGACCATTTAACTTTGCAGTTACAATTAGTTTAAATCCAGGTAATTCTGGTTTTTCTTCAACATCACAATTTATTCCACTCAATAACAAAGGATGGCACATAGGAATTAATTCACTTGTTTTTTTAACTCCCATAATTGCAGCAATCACAGCTGTTTGTAGTACTGGACCTTTTTTTGTATTATTCGAAATTATTGCATTATAAGCATCTTGTGACATAGTAATATCACCTGAAGCGATAGCTACTCTTTTTGTTTCATTCTTATCAGAAACATCCACCATTTTAGGTCTGTTATTATCATCTAAGTGAGTTAAATTCAAAAATAATCCTTTTTCTTAAAAAAAATATTATATTCTAATGTTTGTTAAATAAGAATTAAGTAAACTTTAAATATAATGCAAACCTAAAATTTAAAAAAGAAAGTAGGTGATTTTAGTGCCAGGCATAAAAGTTAAAGATAGCGAATCTTTTGACGAAGCATACAGAAGGTTTAAAAAGCAATGTGATAGAAATCTTATTGTAACAGAAACTAGAGCAAGAAGATATTTCGAGCCAATGACAGAAATTAGAAAAAAACAAAAAATATCTGCTAGAAAGAAAATGTTAAAAAGATTATACATGTTAAGAAGATACGAATCAAGATTATAGAATTTTGATAAGTTCGATAAATAGGGGCTTTTGCCCTTGTTTAAGTTTTGTTTTTAAAACTCATTTCCACCGTATTTCTACCACCGTATCAAAATCACTCCATTTATCAAACGAAGTCCTAAACTGGGCAGTACAAAAATCATAAAAACATAGACTAGATGAAAATGAATTTAAACAAATGTATACAGACATATTCTGTGGATTTTATTGCCCTATTTTAGAAGTATATACAAAAAAAGTTTTAATAGATTTAATGAAGAAATGTATTGAGAGGTACATAAAGATGGTCTATTTAAAATAGATAGACCTAACTTTAGATAAGTGCTATGATACTAAACTTGAAACTAAACCAATAAGTCCACCAAATACTACAACCATATATTTTTCAATATCTGTAAATACTGAGCAAAGCCCCTTATTTCATGGCTATTCGGAGTATTTAATATCTTAATGATTTTTCAGATTTTTCTACTTTTTTTCAACTTTACTACAAAATGTAGTAAAAATTTGTAGTAAAAAATATTGCAATTATGCTAATATATTAAAGATAAAATTGTAGCATTTCTTAGATAGGAAAAAGGTAAAACAATGGGCTTTAGAAAAGTGAGTGGGAAAAAATATAATAGCATTTATGAATACTATAAAGATTCAGATCATGATAAAAAACAATTGCTTATTATATAATGTATCGTGACCTTGAAAATAAGCCTAAAAAAATTAAGTGTGATGCTTTAAATAAAGATGATGCACTAAAAATATTAAATGATAAAAAACTTGAACTTACAAAAGATAGAAAAGCAATAAAAAGAGATTCTTCACTTTTACATCAAAAGATTATGAATAACAATCTATCACTTGAAGATGTTGCAAAACTTTATTTTCCAACGAAAACAGTAAAATCAACTGATATGATAGAATCAGCTTATACTAGATTAGTAAGCCCTACTCTAGGTCAAATGAAAATAAAGAAAATCAAAACAGAAGATATAAAAAATCTTAGTAATATTTTAAAAAACACACCATCAAGACAAGGAACACCACTTAACCCAAGAACTATTAAAAAAGTTATTGATTATCTTAGAGCACTTTTTAATTGGGCAATAAAACAAGCATATATAGATAAAAATCCTGTAATAGTTAAAGAGATTATCAAAGTTGATAGAAATGAGCCTGGTCGAGTATTATCAGATGAAGAACTGGAAAAACTTTGGAATTTAGATGAATTTGTGGTTAGACCTAGATTATTTCTGTTCTTGAAAACATGTTATCATACAGGAGCTAGACCATCTGGAGTTTTAACAATACAAGTAAAACATATAAATTTTTCAAAAGGTACAATTCATATTAGAGCAATGAAACAAGGTAAACCTTATGAAGCAAGAGTTGGAAAAGAGCTGTTAGATTTATTAAAGAATTGGATAAAAGAGCATGACTTAAAACATGATAATTTTATCTTTTACCCTATTCAACTTTACAAAAGAGCAAAAACAGAAAAAGAAAAGCAAGAAATTAAAAATACTTCTGTTAAATATGGAAGATACTCTGAATCGTTAAGAATTATATTTGATAGACATTTTAATCAAGATATTGGAACTTATGATTTAGCATATAGAGTTACTGTTTATACAATGAGAAGAACAGCTGCTACCAAAGTTTATAAAAAATTTGGAATAGTTCACGCAAAAAGATTTCTAAATCATACAGAAATAGATACTACAATGAAGTATTTAAATATTGAAGATGATATGGAACTGATAGATTATGGACTTTAACATGCAAATTGATCTATGGTACAATGTCAATAATTATAAAAAGAGCAATAAATGAACTATACACCACCTTTTAACGTAACAACTAAAATCATTGACCTAATTAGTAAAATTAGTTTAAATATTGGAAAACTTGAAGCTATTGATTCAACATCAACTCTACCTATGCTTAGAAAAGTAAATCAAATTAGAACTATTACAGGAACTTTACAAATTGAAGGTAATACCCTAGATGAAGAGAAAATCACTGCATTAATCGAAGGAAAAAGAGTTCTTGGAAAAGTTGATGAAATAGCAGAAGCAAATGGAGCAATAGCTTTATATAAAATGCTTGATAATTTAGATTTTAAAGATGAAAAAGAGCTTCTTAAATCACATAAAATTTTAATGAGTGAACTTTTAAAAGATGCTGGGAAGTATAGAACAAGTGATGTTGGAGTTGGGGGGAAAGATGGTGTTGTTCATGTAGCTCCACCAAACTCTCAAATTTCAAAACTTATGAATGATTTATTCTCTTGGTTAAATGCAACAGATGTTCACCCTTTAATAGTAAGTAGCGTTTTTCACTATGAATTTGAGTTTATCCATCCATTTATAGATGGAAATGGAAGAATGGGAAGATTTTGGCAAAGTTTAATTTTATATAACTGGAACAACTATTTTTCTGTGATTCCTATTGAAAGTATTATCAGAGACAAACAACAAGAGTATTATAAAGTTTTAGAAGAGTGTGGAAGTAGTGGAGAGAGTACGCTATTTATAGAATTTGCACTTAAATCAATTTTAGAAGCAATTGACAAGGTCGGCAATAAAGTCGGTAATAAGGTCGGTAATCTTACAGATAATCAAAAAGTTATAATAGAACAAATAAAACTTGATAACAAAATTTCTGCTTCTAAATTATCTGATATAGTTGGAATATCAAAAAGAAAAATTGAAGAAAATTTAGCAAAACTAAAAGAACAAGCTATTTTAAAAAGAGTTGGTGGGACTCGTGGTTATTGGGAAGTGTAATATGGAGAAACAAAAAACTGTATTAAATTAGTTTGTTAATTTAATACAAAAGATTTTTTAAAAGAAAATATAAGGTATAAAAATATAGAAAATTTTGAAGAGCATTCTTTAACTAATAATTTAGCTTTAGAAATAATAATTAGAAATAAAGAGTTTAATGTAAAATAAAAGTAAGATTTTTTACATTTACTTTTTATTTAGGCTTAATTAAAAATATTAATTTTAAGTATAATATGATATAATCGTTTAATCAGCTTTACTATTTTGGAAATAAAATGAAAAACATACTAAACAATCTTTTTGAACTATCTAATAAAAAACTACAAAATTCTAATATTAAATATCATCGATTTCTATATAAAAAGATATTAGATAGTGACTCAAAATTTTGTGGAGTATATGGTTCAAGAGGTGTTGGAAAAACAACTTTATTATTACAAGTAGCAAAATCTTTAGAATTAGAAAGTGATGAGATACTTTATATTTCTTGCGATTATCCACAATTAGCAGATGTATCGATTTTTGAGCTTACTAGTGAATTTGTTAAATACGGTGGGAAATGTATTCTTATTGATGAAGTTCATGAGGCAAAAAATTTTGAACAAGAATTAAAAAGTATATATGATTTTTTAGATATAAAAGTTCTTTTTTCAGGTTCTAGTGCTATTAAATTAACAAATCCAAGTTTTACTAGAAGATATGGTATGTATCATTTACCAATTTTATCTTTTAAAGAGTATTTAGAGCTTAGTTTAAATAAGAGTCTTGAAGCTCATGATTTAAAAGATATATTGGAAAATCATGTAAACATAGCTAATGATATAATCAACGAACTTGCAGATGAAAAAGTTCTTAAACATTTTGAACAATATCTTAAAATTGGTGCTTATCCATTTTATTTTGAAAATAAAGATAGATATTCTCAAATGGTATTAGATACAATTAATACAATACTTTATACAGATTTAGGTTCTATTTATAATATTACTGGCGATAAGATAAATACTTTAAGAAAATTACTTACAACTATTTGTATTTCAAATCCATTAGAATTAAGTATTGAAGCACTTGCACAAAAAGTTGGTACTTCAAAAGTTACTTTATATAAATATATTGAACTACTACATAAAGCAGAACTTTTAAGACATGTTGTATATGAGGGTAAACGATTTAAATCAATGCAAAAACCAGATAAACTTTATTTATCAAACACAACTCTTTTATCAACATTGTCAATTGAACCACAAATTGGTACATTAAGAGAAAGTTTTTTTGCTTCACAAGTTAGTGTAAATAGTTCAATATATTATGTGGATAAGGGTGATTTTTTAGTAGATGAAAAATATACTTTTGAAGTTGGTGGTAAAAATAAAGACTTTTCACAAATAAAAGATGTTGATAATTCATTTGTAGTTGCAGATGGAATAGAAGTTGGATTTAAAAATAAAATGCCACTTTGGTTATTTGGGTTTTTATATTAATATTAAAAAATGATGTTGAAGATGTTTATAGAAAAAAGAACAAAATTTATTTTTAGTAGATTTTAATCCTATGTATCATCAAGTAGTGTTACATCATCTATTGGATTTAAAATTTGCTCAAAAAATAATTCTAAACTTCTTATAAATAAAGTAATTTCTAAATATACTAGTGATTATTAAATAGGATTAAATATGTCAATTCAAAACAATGAACATAGATTACCAACTCGATTCGATGATAATTATACTAATATTGAGAAATTGGAAAAATATCAGTTTACTCATTGTTTAACATATGAATTTGCCAGAAGAAATGTAAATGTAGAAAATTCACTAAATCTACTATTTGAATTATTTTTGTACTATGAACAAATAATTTTACCTATTCTTACAAAATATGAAATGACTACTATTACTGAAGAGATGACTAATGCAATAGAAAATGTTGAAGAAGTATATAAAAAAAATTTTATAGGTTTAATTACACATTATAAAAAAATATCATTTTTAGATAAGTTTGAAGAATTAACATTGAAAAATTTAAAAGAAAAAACTTCATATCTAGTTAACAATATTATAAAAGACCTTTATGAAAACTACTACATAATTTACCAACTTGAAAAAGATAAATTCAAGAGTGATTTTAGTGAAATTTTCAACCCATTAACAAATCTGGAGAGAGATAAGACATTGACGGAACATATTGGTATGATTTTTAATAGTGAAATAAGTTTAGAAAAATATTATAAATTCAACAGTAATGAAAATGAACATTTTATAGTTTATCAAGATATACTAAAAAATAAAAGAGAGTTTTCTTGGAACATTATATATCCAAATTTTAAAACAGCAATTAGAGATTTTACAGATACTAAAGTTGTATTGAATTTAAATCTTCCAAAAGATGAAATTATAGATTATATTAAAAAAATAAAAGATGATTATGATAATAAAAATTCAAGTATTAAGACTTCTAGACAGATGCTAGAAGAAGAACTAATAATAGAGGATGAATTTGTAAATATTTTGGAGACAGACAAATGGGGAGATATTTTTTTTATATATGATTACTATCAAATGAGTGAATTAACAACTAATAAAAATATTTCTACAATCACAAATAATATTCAAATAGAGTTAACTAAATATCATGGTCTAAAAGTTCAAAAAAATCCAGATGAAATAAAAAATAAAAAAGATACATTATATAAGGATGTTTCATGGGAAGAATATCTAAAAGCTAATCCTGAAACTGATGAAACAAATATTTATTTTGATATTGACATAAAACCATATCTATCCACAAAATCAATTGAAAATAAATATAAATTAATAAAAGAATTTATCGAAGGAGATAATCCAAAATATAAAACTTTAATTCATAGATAATAAAAACACTCTAATACAACTCAAAATATAGAAAAAAACACCCCTTCTTTTTTTCCTATATTACTTTTCTTCAAATCGCTAAAATTCCTCTCAAATAACTTGAAAGGAGGTACAACTTATGTCATCTTTAGAAAATTTACAACAAAGATATAAAAAATCATTGTTAAGTAAAAAAGAAACTGCTGAAGAGCTTAGCATTTCTACAGCAACTCTTGATAGACTCAGAAAAAAAGGTCTAATCAGATCAAAAAGAGTTGGTGGCGGAATATATTTCACATTAAACGAAATCGCTTTATTTTTAGATATGTAAAAAATCTTAATCGTTAAATTTTAATAACTATAAGTTCTTTTTCTCATAGTTATTTGATGAAATTTTATTTCATCATGTTATTTTACAACAAACTGTTAAAAAAATATCTTAAGGAGATATTATGCATGATTTAAATGATACATTTCTTGAAGATCAAATCTTCGGGAATAATGAACAATCTAATAAAGATTTTGAAGATGCAGTTTCTCAAAATGAAATAGAAGAAATCAATTCTATTTATACTAAAGAGAGAAAGTTAGAAATCATAAATACAAATATTGTTTGTGATGGAAGAGGTTTTGAGGAATTTTTTAAAGATAAAATTGATAATTTTATTCCAAATTTTAGTAAATATAATTTCAACAACTTCAAAATTACAAACAATAATGATTGTTTAAATGAATTAGAGGAAAAAGGTGTCGCTATCTGTTTAAATACAGATGGTGATTTAATGCTTAGAGTTTCAGAAAATAGTGAATTTAAGAATGTCACGGAGGAAAAAGCAAGTAAAGTAATTAGTAATATTTTAAGAAAACCGATAACTGTAGGACAAATTTCAAAAAACAGACCTGCAGATATTCCAACTAATGATTTAATGCTGATTTCAGAGACAACATTTGATTTCAATCAAATGTCTGAATTTTATAAAGAAGGAAATAGTTATAAATATAATAAATTTAAACCATCAAATTATTTAATGCTAGATAAAAATTTACCATATAAAAAGCCAACAACTATATTAAAGCTTATCGCTCATTTAGTGAATTATGATGAATATAGATTTAATTATTTTTTAAATTGGTTAAGTTATATGTTTGTTTTTCTTACGGAACCACAAGTAGCAGTAGTCTTAAAGGGTGTGCAAGGAAGTGGCAAAGGATTTTTATTTAGTAGCATAATTTCAATTTTGTTTGGAGAAGATTATTGTTTTACAGTTGGAAACAAGACTTTGAAGAGTCAATTTCTAGGTAGTGTATTTGAAAACAAATTATTTGTGAATTTTAATGAAATGTCACATGATATAAAATCAAATAAAGAAAATAAAAATTCTTTAAAAGAATTAGTTTCAGATGATAAATTTGCAGGTGAAAAAAAATATGAAAATATTTCTAAACATATTAGCTTATTTGCAGCTATTTTAATAACTTCAAATGAAGTTTACATTCTTGAGGTAGAAGCCGAAGATAGATGATTTACTATTTTTTCTACAGCTGGAAATATTTCAAGTGATGATTGTAATTTTTTTGGATTTAGTGATTTTAGAGTTTTTAAAAAACAAATTCAATCAGAGTTGAGAGATTTTGCTTTATATCTAAAGAATTATCCTATAGATATAAAGTTAGCAAATAAAGCTCTTAATACACCAGAAAAAAAGGCGTTAATTAAAGGAACTAATGACAACTAGCATATCCCTTAGTTAAGGGCTATACTAGTAAAGCTGAAATTAATCCAATCAGTCCACCAAAAACAGCTCCCCAAATAACTAACCATCCTAAGTGTTCTTTTATCATTTCTTGAACTATTTCTTTTACCATTGCAGGGGTAAGTTCTTCTAATCTTGTATTTACTATTTTGCTTAATTTATTATAAATATCTTCACTTAAATTTTCTGATTTTAAAGCTTCATTTACTACTTCTTGGAAAGCATCACTTGCTGAGATTGAGATTATTGAGGCTTGTAATTTTTTTGTAAATGGTTCTCTTAATGGCTCAAGAGCAGATTCGCCTCCAAACATTCCTAACATTCCACCAAAAGATGATTGCATTACTGATTCTTTTAGCGATTCATAGGCTGGTGAGAAATCTGTTTTATTTAAGATTTTTTCAAAATCTATTGTTTTTTTCGCACTTGACATCTCTTCTTGAAAAAATCTTGTTAGATGTTCACGTGTAAAAAATTGGTTCATAAGTAGATTATGTATTGAGATTTTAAATTGTGAGAATTTACTTTCAATCACACCACTTCCATAAAGAAAAGGAACTTTTTCAAACAACATATGAATCGCCAAACTATTTGTAACTGCTCCACTTAGGGCAAATAGACCAACCATATAAATTAGTTCATTTCCATTTGAGTAACCAAAAGCCATGATTAAAACGGTGATTATATTTGTAATATCTGATTTATTCATAGTAAATCTTCCTTATTTTTGATAATTGTGATTTTAGCATAAGTTTGTAAAACAGTGCCTAAACTGCACTTGTCACTCTATTGTAATCAAAGAAAAATAGAATTACCATAAATTAGGAGTATAAAATGGTAGATATACAAAAAGAGATAGAAAAAAAATTTCCAAATATGAACAAAAAAGAGAATTTTCTAAAAAAATCTTTATTTAAAATTGCAAAAAAGATAGTTCATGAAGACTCAATAAATCAATTTTTAACACAAAATTCTCACCTAAAAGGATTTGAGTTTGTGGATGCTGTGTTAGATTATTTTGATTTTGATTATGCAGTTTCAAGTAATGATTTACAAAATATTCCAACAAGTGGGAAAGTTGTAATCATTGCAAATCACCCTTTAGGTGGACTTGATGCTTTATGTTTATTAAGACTAATTTCACAAGTACGAAAAGATGTAAAAATTGTTGCAAATGACTTTTTAGCTGGTTTTGAAGCTTTAAACTCTTTGATTATAACAATAGATAACTATAAATTAAAACAATCAAAAAGCGATATAAAAAAAATATATGATGCTTTGAAAAATGAAGAAGCAGTGATTATTTTTCCAGCAGGAGAAGTAAGTCGAGCAACAGCAAAAGGAATAAAAGACCCAACTTGGAATAAGGGGTTTTTAAATTTTGCTCAAAATACAAACGCACCGATTTTACCAATATTTTTGGATGCAAAAAACTCAAAAACTTTTTACACAATTTCAGTGATAAATAAAACTTTTTCAACACTTTTATTATCACATGAGATGTTTAATAAAAAATCAAAAAGAATAAATATAAAAGTTGGACAAATCATTCCAAATGAAAATATCGCTCCAAAAGGAATAGATAAAAAGTTTTTATTAAATCTTTATAGAAAACATTTATATAGTCTAAAAAAAGGAAAAAAGTCTTTTTTTGAAACTCAAAGCGCAATTGCTCATCCAGTCAGCAGAATTGATTTGTTAAATGAATTAAAAAAATCAAAACTAATAGGTCAAACTTTGGATGGGAAAAAAATCTATTTATACGATTATGTTGAAGATTCAATAGTTTTAAAGGAACTTGGAAGATTAAGAGAATTGTCTTTTAGAAAAGTTGGTGAAGGTGTTAATAAAAAAAGAGATACTGATAAATATGATATTTATTACCAACACATTATTTTATGGGATGAAAATGATTTAGAGATTGTGGGTTCATATAGAATTGGAAACTCTGATTTTATTTTCAAAAATATTGGAGTAAAAGGTTTTTATTCAAATACTTTATTTAAATATAATGAAGAATTCACACCTTATTTGAAAGATTCTATTGAACTAGGTCGAAGTTTCGTACAACCAAAATATTGGGGAACAAGAGCATTGGATTATTTATGGTTTGGAATTGGTGCATATTTAAGAACTAATCCAAATATCAAATATATGTTTGGACCTGTTTCTATGAGTGCTACTTTTCCAACAGTTGCAAAAGATATGATGATATTTTATTATTCACACTATTATGGTGATCAGCAAAACTTGGTCGAAGCAAAAGTACCATACTCTTATTCAAATAATCTAAGTGAAATAAAAGAAATTTTTGATTTAAATGATAAGAAAAAAGATTTCAAATTTTTAAAATCAACTTTGGCAAATATTGGAGTTTCTATTCCAACACTTTATAAGCAATATAGCGATATTGCGGAAGATAAGGGTGTTAAATTTTTAGGATTTAATGTTGATAATAGTTTTGGTGATTGTATAGATGGATTTATTTTAGTTGAAGTTGCAAAAATAAAAGATAGTGCACGTCAAAGATATATAGAGAATAATTAAAAAAGAGTAGTTTTAAACTACTCTTTTATTAATTTCTTTTTTTTAGTTCTTTTTACATATAAAATCAAGCCAGTTATTGCAAAAAGAGGCATCATAAGTGAAGCTAAAAACATAAGTGTTTGACCTATTACTCCAAAATATTCCCCCGTATGAAGAGGCAAAATACTTCCCATTAGTTTTTGAGCCAAAGTTTTATCTTCATATTTTTCATGTTTTGAAACTTCATTTGTTTTAATATCAAACTCTATTTTATTTTTAGCTCTTTCATGTGGTGAATCTATTGCTAAATAATCAAAACTATAAACACTTCCTTTTTGAGGGAATCGTAAAGTTGCACTTGAATATTTGTTTTCGACTGAATTTTTAAAAGTATCAACAGCTAATGAAATATCATCAAAAGAGATTTTTTCACCCATTTGCATTGGCATTTCAACTCTTGGCTCTTTTAATTTTTGTTCACTTTTCTCACCTTGTGCTTTATTTTGACCTTCAACGGGAGCTTTCATTTGAGGTTTTTTAGGTTTTTCAACTCCTGTTATAGAGTGTAAACTATTACTTACAAACTCATACGACCAATAAAGCCCAGTCAAACTTGCCACTAAATAAAATGGAATAACCCACATTCCAATTGCACTATGAAGATTTGCTAAAAAAAATCTTCCTTTTGATTGGAAATTCAATTTTAGACTTTGTGAGAAACTCTTTTTAATTCTTGGGAAATAGATGTAAATTCCTGAAAACATTAAAACTAAAAGAGAAACAACACTAAGTGCAACAACTTGTTTTCCTAAATCATCTAAAAGAAGTCTTCTGTGAATATTTTCAACAGTTTTGAAAAAACTCACCCCTTTTAACTCTGGTAAAATCTCAGCTGTATATGGATTTACATAATATGTAACTCCTTTTCTAGCATTTTGTCCTTCACCTGCCACATTTATAGAAACAGAATCATCTTCAAAAGAAGATATTGTAATACCATTAATTTTTGATTGAGGTTTTTGTTCTTGAAATTTTTCTAATAACTCTTTTGTTGAAAGTTTTCCTTGCTCAAAAACAGTAACTTTATATGAATCTTGATTAATTGCATTTAATATTTCTTTTTCAAAAGAGAGCATTGAACCTGTGAATCCCACAATAAGTAAAATAAAACCAGCACTAAGACCTAAAATTAAATGAAATTTAAACCAAATATTTTTATACATTTTTATCCTTTTTATTTTCAATGGAATCTTAACAAATCAATTTTAACGGTTTTTTAACAAAATAATAATTGTTATTAATTAAAAGAGAATATCTTTATTAATATCTCTTAAAGTTTTACAACCAGTTAGTGCCATAGCAATCTCTAATTCATCTTTTAAAATCTTTAAACTATGGGCAACTCCCAAAGCTCCAGCAGTTGCAAGGGCATACATAATTGGTTTTCCAATCATCACAGCACTTGCACCTAAAGCTAAAGCTTTTAAAATATCAGTTCCTCTTGTAATTCCACCATCAAGAATTATAGGAATTTTATTATCCACAAGCTCAACAATTTTTGGCAAAATATCCATAGTTGTTACTAAAGTATCCAAAACTCTTCCCCCATGATTTGAAACAACTATTCCATCAATTCCAATTTCTATAGCTTTTTTTGCATAAGAGGGATGGGTAATTCCTTTTAAAATTAGTGGTAGTTTTGTATTTTTTCGAATAAATTCTATATCTTTCCATGTGGGAGTTGTTGCAATAATTCCATCAAAAACCATACTTTGATTATCTTTTATCTGCATATTTGCTTGTTTGAAACCCTTTATATTTACAGCTTCAATTCCATTTGGCAGATAAAATCCTGCTTTTTGTTCTTTATTTCTAACTCCAGAAATTGGAGCATCAATTGTAATTACCAAAGCTTTATAGTTTAAATCTTCAGCTTTTTTTATCAAAGATAAATTATCTTTCATATCATATTGCATATAAAGTTGAAACCATAAATTATCTGCATAATTGCTAATTTCCTCTAAAGTGGAACTTGAAAATCCACTAACAACCATACAACTGCCCATGGCTTTTGAAGCTTGAGCAGTTGCTATTTCACCTAAATTATGGGCTAATTTTTGAAAAGCTACGGGAGCTAAAATAATTGGATTATCAAACTCTTGACCAAAAAGATTTAATTTTGTGTTTCCACCTTTTACATCTTCTAAACTTCTGCCTAATAAAGAGATATTTTCAAATGCTTTTTTATTTGATTTTGCTGTGATTTCATCTGCTGCAAAACCTGAAATATATGCCCAAGAATTATCATCTACCCTTGATTTTGCAAACTCTTCATAATCTTTTAAACTAACTAACTCTTGTGGAATAAAATCCAGTTTTGGCTCTAAAACTCTATTTTGCATATTTTATATTTCTGCCCACTCTTGAATAAGTTTATGATAATGAATTGATAAATTTACAGCCTCTTGAGTTTCTCCATATTTAAGCCTTAAACTTTGAATTGTATTATCAAGCTCAAATAAAATGCTTCTTTTCCAAGCACTTCTTATCATACTTTGAGTCCACATAAAACTAACCATTCGCACACCATTCGTAACTGGTTCAACTCGGTGTAAAGAAGTTGAGGGATAAAGTATCAAATCACCCGCTGGAAGTTTTATTTCATGTGTTCCAAAAGTATCTTCAATCACCATTTCACCACCTTCATATTCATCTGGGTCTGTGAAAAACAAAGAGCAAGAAACATCTGTACGGAAATTTTTTCCAACTGTTGTATCGTATAAAATAGAGTTATCAACATGATTTCCATAAGCGCCACCATTTTCATATCTATTTACAAAAGGTGAAATTATATGATTTGGTAAGGCAGCACTTATAAATAAAGGATTTGTTCTTAAAGCTTGAGTTATTATGTTTCTTAATATTTTTAAACCTTCGCTATTTTCTGATAGTTGTAAATTACTTTTTACATTTATTGCTTGACTTCCAGCAGTTAATTTTCCATCAATCCACTCTGCATTATTTAAAATTTCTCTACACTTTATTAATTGTTCTTTACTTAAAACATTTGGAATATGTAAAACCATATTTTTCCTTTTTTATTATTCTAAAAATAAAATAACTTCTATTTTATTTTTAGAATAATAATTCAATCCTTTCGGATTGAACTATTTAAAATTTATATGCAAGTGTTAACAAACCACTTCTTGAAGCACCTGGAGTGTATCTTCTTCCAGAGTTATTCATATTTGCAACATACTCTTCATCAGTTAAATTATAAACATTTAATTGATAAGATAAATTTTTACTATATTTATAAGAAGCCATTGCATCATAAACAAGAGAAGAATCAATTTTTGAAACAGGTGCCGTTGATGTTGTACTTATTTTAACATCTTGATTTCCCACATATCTTGCCCCTGCTCCCACATTAATAGCTGGAGTAAATTTATATGTTGACCATAAAGTTGCTGTATGTTCTGGTGAGAATCTTAAACTCATACCATCATTTGTTGAAGTTGCTTTTGTGTATTCTGTATTCATTTTTGCAAGACCAGCTGATAAATTCCATTTATCAGTAATTTCACCAACAGCACCAAATTCTAGACCTTCAACCTCTTTTTCTCCATTTTGAGAAGTACTTCCATCTAATTCAGTCATAGTTTCATTTTCAACAACTGTTTTATAAACAGCAGTTGTTAAAGATAATCTATTATTTAATAAATCCCATTTTGTACCAATTTCATCTGTTGTTGATTTTTGTGGTTCCATATCTGGATTATTAGCATTTGTAACTGTTGAATTTAAAGTAAAGTTAGCTCCACCTGGTGCTAATTGTGTAGTAGCTCTTGAAACATAAACACTTCCATTATCAAGTGGTTTATAAACTAATCCCACTTTATAGCTATTTAGATTTCCTTTATCTTCTAAAGTTGAAGGAACTAAAGTACTTGAAACGATGTCATTTGTTGTGTCATATTTATCAAATCTAGCTCCACCTGTAAAAATAAATTTTTCTCCAATATTTATTGAATCAAATAAATAAGCTCCAACAGTTGTAGTTTCTCCATCACTTTTTTGACCAGAAAGTGTTAAATCATTCCAAGAAATATTTGTTGGATTATACAAACTTGTAACTTGCGCAGTTTGTGCAGTATAGTTTTTTGTAAGTTGGCTCTCTTTTGTAAGTTCAATTCCTGTACTTATTTTATGTAATAACATACCAGTTTGTATTTGCGTTGTAAAATTTGATTGATTTGTTAATATCTCATTTTCTTGCCATCTTGCATGCATTCTTCTATCAACAGTTGAAGCTGTTGTATCATAATTAAAAGGAGAAGTTAATAACATCTCTTGATTTGTTTTTGCATATCTTGAAGTATTTTTAAATATCGTATTATCTGAGATATCTTGTTCAAATTTAATAGTAAATGCATCACTTTTTGCTTCTTCAAAATCATCAGAACTTCCATAAAATTTAGAAGTATCAGCTTTTACTGCACCACCATTTAAACCTACTGTTGGAATTCCTCCATCTGGAACATCATCTTGTTCTGTATGTTCGTAATTAATAGTTGTTCTTGTAGCTGTTCCTATTCCAAATCCAACAGAACCAGCAATTCCTGTTCTATCAATTTCTACTTCGTCCCTTCCAGCAACATCACCATTTTGTTTCATTACATTTAATCTAACACCTGTTGTTTCATTTAATTTTTTATTCACATCAGCTGTTAATCTTGCATTTTTTGCTGTACTATAACCAACAGTTCCAGCTACTTCATCTTTATTTGTAGCTGATTTTGTAACTTGATTTATATATCCAGAGGAAACACCTCTTCCATTATCAGCACCAACTGCACCTTTTGTAACTTCAACTGCTTCTGTGTTAAATGTATCTTTACTTGAGTTCGCTAAATCCCTAATTCCATCTTTATAAATACTTCCTTGAGCATCAAAACCTCTCATATTTATATTATCTTTAGCATTTGTATTTCCATTTTCACCAAGGTTTAATGTGATACCAGGAGTATTTCTTAAAGCTTCAACTAAAGTTGTTGCTTGTTGTTCTTCCATTACTTTTTTAGTAATTACAGAGATAGTTTGAGGAGTATCAACTAAATCTTGAGTAACTTTTGATGAAGATGATTTATCAACTTTATAGTTTTGAGTATAGTCAACTTTTTCAGTTTTTTCAATAACTTCTACATCTGATAAAACAGTTTGAGCATTTAGCATAGTTGATGATAATAAAACTGTTGCAGTTACAACAGATGATTTAAAATAATTTGTAGTTTTATGTTTCTTACTTGTAATATATTTGTTCAAATTCTTTTCCTCCAAGAAAATCATTATGATTCTTAAATAAATTTATTTAACACCAGCGCTATAAAGTAAATTTTATTACTTAAACTTTTTATTTTTAAATTGGCTGGCTACTTGTAGGAGAACTTTACTATTGCTGGCTAGGTTGTTTTATAATTATTTTGTGAGTATTAATTTATTTGCTTTTGTGATTTTTAAAAAATAAGATTGACCATCATGTTTGATTTCAATAGTTTTTCCTTTTTGAAAAATATCTTTTGATTCTATTTTCTTGTCTTTATTTTCTTCCGTTTCAATCACTTTAATACCTAACCTTTATTTATTTCATCCATAAAAGAAAAACTCTGTTAATGAAATATTAATGGAATCCTAACCAATAAAAACTTAATTTTAAATAAAATTGATAATCGTTATTATAATTAGATAAATTTTAAATTTTATTTCTGTTCTTGATTAATATCATTGTTAATATCTATCAGTTTGCTATATTTCCCTCAAATAAAAAAAGGAAAATACAAAGATGGATAACTTAATAAATAATATAGACAGATTTCCCCAAGGTCATCCAGTAAGAGTTTATCTTGAAGAAAATATACTAATAAAACAACTTTTTGAAGAACTTTTTAAAGTGGATGTAAATAGTGATTTTCAACTATTTTTTAATCTTTTTAATCAATTAAGCCAAGTTGAAAAACACTTTTCAAGAAAAGAAAATCAACTTTTTCCTTATCTTGAAAAATATGGATGGACGAGTCCCAGTCAAGGTATGTGGGCTTTTCATGACCAAATTAGAGCTGAATTAAAAGTTGTAAGAAAAAAAGTTGAGGATAATAATTTAGACAATATTTTAAATGATTTAATTGTCGTATTTAATAGTTTATCTCAATTAATGTTAGTTGAAGAAAATAGACTCTTACCAAATGCCATGAATTTACTAAATGAAGATGATTGGAAAGAAATGTACGAAGGTGATTGTGAAATTGGTTGGATGTTTGCAACACCACCTGAAAGATATCCTGCAAAAATTGAAGAGGAATATGTTCACCCAAGTTTAGATACTAAAAAAAGAAAATTATCTTTTTCACTTGAAGATAGAACTCACTTTGATGAGGGATATTTAACTATGGAACAAGTTAATTTTATATTTAAATTCTTACCTGTTGATATAACTTACGTTGATGAAAATGATAAAGTTGTATTTTATAACAGAGGTGATGAAAGAGTTTTCCCAAGAAGTGCTGGAATTATCGGACGTGAAGTTAAATTTTGTCATCCGCCCAAAAGTGTTGATCAAGTTTTAAAAATACTTGAAGAGTTTAAAGCAGGTCGTCAAGATACAGCTGAGTTTTGGATTGAATTTAAAGGTAAATTTATTCATATAAGATATTTTGCAATAAGAGACGACGAAAGAAACTACAAAGGTGTTATTGAAATGTCTCAAGATGTTACGGAGATTAGAGCATTAGAAGGTCAAAAACGACTTTTAGACTGGAATTAAAAAGGAAAAAAATGACTAATGAAAAACTTATGGTTGAACTGTTCGGTTTCTCTTCTCCTACTTATTATAAATGGTCAAAACATGAAAAAAGAAGAATTTTTGATTTAATAAATTATGCTTTTTCAAATAATGAGTTAGAAGAGTTTTTAAAAACAGGAAAAATAAGTAAAATAGAAAACGTAGGAAATGAAAATCAATTATTAGATAATGCAATAAAATTTTACAAAAAATGTAAACATATTACAAATTACAAAATTGCAAAAAATTTATTGCTTTTATTAGAAAAAAACTACAAGGAAAATCTAAGTGTAAATATTGAAAAAATCGCTGAAGATATTTATTGTAGTAGTGATGAATTATTTGATATAAATGATGAAAACACCTCATTAAAACAACAAAATGAAGTAATAACTTCAATGAAATTTGTACTATTTAACTTGATTCAAAAACAAGAATGTTCAGTATTGGAATATATTTGTAAAAATAGAAATGTCATAGAGAAAAAAAGTAATCTACCAAGTAAAAACCTATCTAATAAGTATTTGAATAAGATTTATCATTTAACTACTGTTTAGATTCTTTTTCTTGCAGATTAGTTTTTCCACATTTAGGACAAGGATTACCAGGATTTGAATAACAAGCGTAGCAAAATCTTGTATCACATCCTTCGCAAGTATATTTACAGTGTTTACATACAAAAGTTCTAGGACGAGCTACTTTACTCTTATCTTTATTTTTAAATATCCAAGCAAACATATTTTTTCCTCTTCTTTTTTCATAAATTCAAAGGAAGTATATTTGATAAAAATCATATAAACAATGATGTATATCAAAACTTTTTCATAAGCATAAGTAAAAAAATTTATTTATTTAAAAATCAATTAAGATAATTATTATCAATATTGTATTAAGATTGCACTTATGGAAAATAAAAAAAGTTTACTAATCATATTAATGCTGATAATCTCGGCTCATTTATTACTATTTGCAAATTTAGTAGTTGAAGAAAAAATTGTTGTTGTAGAGAATAAACCCTCAATAAACATTTCAAAAATAAATTTACAAAATGTTGTAATAAAAAAACCAGAACCAAAACCTGAGCCTATTGTTGAAAAAGTTATTGAAAAACCTCTTGAGATAATAAAACCTTTACCTAAAACAAAAAGTGAAAATATTATCAAACATGAAGAAAAAAAAGAAAAAAAAGTGATTCAAGAAAAACCTCTTCAAAAAGTTGAAGAAGTAAAAACTCTTGAACCTATGAAACCTCAAATTCAAGAACAATCAAGCCAAGAAAATATACAAAAAGAAGTAGTAGATTTAAATAAAATAGAAGCATTAGAAAATGAGTATTTATCAAAACTAAGATATTTAATTGAAAAAAATAAAATCTATCCAAATAGTGCAAAAAGATTAAATCAAATGGGAAAAGTTCATCTATCTTTTGTAATTTCAAAAGATGGGCAAATCAAAAATGCAAAAATAGTAAAAGATTCTAGTTTTAAAAGACTTGATGAAGCTGCATTAGAAATACTAAGCAAAATAAATAAATTTGAACCAATACCAGAAAAATTAAATAAAAATTCTTGGGAAATTACTGTACCAATTATTTATGAAATAACAAGGAGTTAGGAAATGGGAGTTGATTTAATCAATTATATCGACAGAGGTGGGATAATAGTATATATACTTATTGGTTTCAATATTATTGGTTTTACTATTATGTTTTGGAAATTAGTTGTTATTGCATTAGCAAGTAATAAAAGAGAATTCTTAATAAATGACATAATCACTTTTGCAAGGGAAAATTCAAGTGATTTCAAAAAAGATTCAATTGAAAACTTTATAAATAGAAAAATTAGAAAATTAGAATTTGGCTTAAACACTGTAAAAATCATAGCTTCAATTTCTCCATTATTAGGACTTCTAGGAACTGTTATTGGAGTATTAGACTCTTTTGATTCTATTACAAAAAGTGGATTAGGTGATCCTTCTATTTTCTCTGCTGGTATTTCACTGGCATTAATTACTACAATCGCTGGCATAATAGTAGCTATTCCTCATTACATAGGATACAACTATATTGCTGGTATTTTAGATGATATTGAACTGAAAATCCAAAAAGAGGTTCTTAAAAAGATATGAAAAAAAGAGAAATATTAACGCCTGATATTACGCCACTTATTGATGTTGTTTTTATTCTTTTGATATTTTTCATAGTATCTTCTGTATTTAAAAAAGATGAACTAGCACTTGTATTAAATCTTCCAACATCAAGTGCAAAAGAGATTGAATTAAAACAAAAAGAGATAATTATTGAGCTAAATCATGAAAAATTAGCAATTTATTCAAAAGAAACTACTTTAGAATCACTAGAAGAAGAGATGATGAAAATTGATGATAAACAAAGAAATATAATTTTTAGAATTGATAAAGAAGTAAAATATGAAAAAATAATTGAAATTCTTGAAATTCTTCAAAAATACCAACTATTTAACATATCTTTAATAACAGAAAATAAAAATAGATAAATTTATTTATCTATTTTTTACAATGTTCAGCGTAGTAATCACCAAATTTTTGTTTTGTTCCATCTTTATCTTCGTGAGAAGAGTATTTAGTTGTAATTGGATTACATTCATCAATCCAGCTATATAAATCATAAATTTTTACAGTTTTAAATCCCATTTGTCTAAAAGTTTGAGCTTCAATTGATGCTCTTGATGCTGAATTACAAATTACAATTAGATTCTCTTTTATAAATGTATTTTTATCATCAAGAACAATACTTTCTAATGCTTTTTCAGGTGCTTCTCTTCCTATTCTTTGTGTTCCTTTTATGAAACCAGCAGCCCATTCTTCAAGAGTTCTTACATCCACAACTGCCCATTTTTCATCTTTTAATGCAGCCTTAACTTCATCAGAAGTTGCATACAAACCATTTTTTTTATCATCAGCTTTTAGTGATTTTGATAATGCATTATAATCGATAAAATCACCAGCAAATAAAGTGCTAGCAATTAGCCCCATTGATAAAACAATTTTTGAAAATTTCATAAAGTATCCTTTAGTTATATTATATAGAGAATTAGTCTATATAAAAAGATATTAATACTTTATAAAAATAATAATTATTATTTATATAATAATTACAAGTTTTAATTATATTATTGCTCTAATTTTTTCAAAAATAAAATTTAATCTTTTTAAATTAAATTGTGTTTTCCCCTTTTTCCCTTCACTTTCAATCTCTTGTAAAATATCAACAGCCTCTTTCATTACAAAGTTAGCACAAGAGCCTTTTAAATAATGTGCTGCATGAACTATTTTTTCACTATCCTTTAAATCAATTGCATCTTGAAGATTTTTTACATCATTATCTAAAGTTAAAAAGAAATTATCAAGTAACATATCAATAGTGATTTCATCCAATCCTAATTGATTTATGGCATCATTTTTATTAAAATTAACAATTATTTCATCCTCTATAACTTCAATATTTTTAGGAATATTACTTAATTTATTTGTATTTATTTCAAGATTTTTTATTGCATTATTTGAAGATAAATAAACTGCAAATATATTTTTTAATTCCTTCATATCAATAGGTTTTGTTAAATAGCCATTCATTCCTAAATTTAAAAATTTCTCTTTATCCCCTTTTATAACATTTGCAGTTAATGCAATTATTGGGATATTTACTAAATTATTACTTTTTTCATACTCTCTTATTTGATTAAAAGATTCAATACCATCAACTATAGGCATATTTATATCCATTAAAATTAAATTGTATGCACCATTTTTGTACTCATTTATAGCATCTTTTCCATTTGCTACAATTTTATAATTTAAGCCTAAACTTTCAAGAATATATTTAATTAGTTCTTGATTTAATGTGTTATCTTCTGCAACTAAAATTTCACCTGAATACTTATCATTAAAAACAATTTGTTCCTCTTCTTGTATTAAATTCATTGAAGCATTACATGTTTTTAACTCTAAATCAAACCAAAATGAACTTCCTGCATCAATCTCACTTAGAATTTCAATTTTTGAACCTAATAACTTAATAATATGGCTACTTATACTTAAACCTAATCCTGTTCCTTCATATTTTCTATTTGATTCATTATCAACTTGAATAAATGGCTCAAAAATATTTGCTAATTTAGTTGATGGTATTCCAATACCGCTATCTTTTACTAGAAATCTTAATTTAATTAAATTATTTTTCTCTTGTATAAATGAAACTTTAAAATCAATTTCACCATTTTCATTAGTAAATTTAATAGCATTACTTATAAGATTTGATAAAACTTGTCTAATTCTAATTCCATCACTTAATAAACAAGTTGGAATATCTTTATTAATATTAAAAGTAAAAGTAATCTTTTTATCATCTGCTTTATTAGAAAAAAGTTCAAATACATTTCTACAAACTTCATGTATATTCATTTGTTTAATATTAATATCAAAATTACCACTTTCAATTTTTGAAATATCTAAAATATCATTAATAATTGTAAGTAAAGATTTTGCACTCTCTTCTATAATTGATGAATATTTTTTTGCAGATTCATCAATATCTGAATTATTCGTTAAAAGTTCTGAAAAACCAATAATTGAATTAAGTGGAGTTCTTATTTCATGACTCATATTTGCCAAAAATGTTGATTTTACTTTGTCAGAATTTTGTGCTTTTAAAAGAGCTTCTTTTAAAGATTCTGTTCTATTTTCAACTTCTTTTTCTAAGTTTTCATTTATTTGTAATAACTCTTTTGTTTTTTCATCAACTTTATCTTCAAGATGTTCGTTTAACTCTTTTTGTGTAGAAATAAGAGTATTAATTTCTTTTGCCATATTATTAAATGAATTCTCAAGCTCGCCTATTTCATCTTCTGAAGTAACTTTTATTCTATAATCCAACTCATTATTAGCAAATTTCTTTGTACCAACAATTAAATTATTTATTTTTGATATTATATAATCAGACATCCAAACCGCTATAAATATGATTATTAAAACCAAAGTAAGTGTAATAAGTGTCAATTCATTTACCAATATATTTATAAAATCTTTTATTTCATATTGATTCGCATTTACAATCGTTTCCATACTTTTAGTTTGATTGTTTAATATATTTAAAACATCTTCTTTAGTTTTATTAGCAGCTGCATGAAAATCATCAACACTAGCGCCAATAGATACAAATCCAAAACCTCGTTTTGTATTAGCATATTTTCCTGTGTAATATGGAATTGTAGCAGCTGTTGATAACTTCCAAACATTACTCCAGTTTATTACAAAAGACCCATATCCACCATTTTTTGTTAATTGCATCCAGCCTTCACATTGTGGTGCAAAATTTAAATATCTGCAATCTAAAGGAATAACTCCCAACTCTTTTAGTTGTTTTAAATTTGGTTTTTTACTAAGACTTTGTTCTTCAAATGTTGGGTAATCTTTTAAAAACTCATTTATATCTTTATTTGATGCATAAAATTTTTCTGCTAAATCAGCACTAAGCCAAGGCATAACTCTTTGCCCTGTATTTTTATCATATCCAACGATTGAATAATCTCTTGGATGAGAAATATTTTTTCCCTCATAATCCCACATAAAAGCATAATTACCTAATCTTGCATCTGAAATATTTTGTTTTACACTACTTCCTGTAGGATTTGAAGTATCTGTAAACTCTCTTATATGCCTGTGATCTAAAGCCATTGAAACATATCCAACTTTTTTATTATCTTTATACACAGGAGTTATAAATCTTAAAATCCCTTCAAATCTTTTTCCTAAAGGATTTTCAATTCCTGCATATCCATATTTTTCTGGTTCAAATTCAATTCCTGCTTTTTTTGCTTTCTCTTTTGTAAAAGTACCTATAACATTTGAGCCAACATATTCACCAATTACATCTGAAACATATATCTCATTTTCTTTTAATTTACTTATTTCTTCAAAATAACTCTCAGAATTTACATAAGTATTTTTTTTATTTGATAGATCTAATTTGTTTGGATTAATTGAAGATACTTTATATATTTCTTTTCCACTTAAATCAAAATAACTAAGCTCTTTATAAATAGGAATAGATTTTACTCCAAAATCAACTGGGTCAATATAATTAAACTCTTTTTCATTATCTTTTAAATTAGCTTTTGTATTAGTTCTAATTTCTTTTTTTAATTGATCATCTGTTTTATATTCATTACTTTTATCATCATAATAATAATCACCATGAATAGTAATATTTTTATTTTTTGCATCAAAAAAGTTTTCTAATGTTTTTTGATTTAATTCTAATTTTGATAAAAGCAGTATATCTTTATCTCTTTCATATAAAAATTCAGAAACTTTATTTGCAATCTCATAAGAAATCTTTTCTAATAATTCTTGGGATTTTTTATCTAAGTTTTTAATGCTATCTTCAATAGATAAATTTGCAGTATTTTGGATAATATCTTTACTTTGATTAAATAGTAGTTTTGTACTATTATTTAAATATAGCTCTAATTTCATTACACCATCATACGCTATATAAGATATTGCTAAAAGTGGTATTATTTTCATAATAATAAAAATAAATATAAGTTTTACTTTAATTTTCATATTTTTCATATTTTTCCTTTTTTATAAATCGCAAGCGTGTAAAATAATTTTATTTAGCTTTTTAAATTCTTTTATTAAATCATCTTTTGTATTTATAAATTGATTTTGCATTTTTTCTAAAATTTCTATAGCTTCTTGTAAATCTATATTTAAACATGAATTTTTAATATAATAAAGTTTTTGATTAATATCATCTTTATGATAATTTTCTATTAAAAATTCTAATTGCTTTAAATCATTTACAATTTCTTCTTTAAATTTCAAATAAAGTTTTTCACTTATTTCATAAGGAAGTTGAAATTTTTTAGAAATTAAGTTTATATCTACCTTATGTAAATTAATATCTATTAAAAAGTCACTTTTAAAATATTTTTTCAAAATTTCTACTAAAATATCAAATTCAATAGGTTTAGACAAATAATCATTCATTCCTTGTGATAAATATTTTTCTTTATCACCTTCTATTGAATTAGCAGTTAATGCAATGATTGCAGTTGAATAATTCAACTCTTTTTCAAATTCTCTTATATGTTTTGTAGCACTTATTCCATCCATTATTGGCATATTAATATCCATTAATATCAAATCATATTTTTCTCTTTTATAAATATCAACTGCCTCTTGACCATTTGAAACAATAGTAGAATTTAATCCCAATTTATTCAACAATATTTGTATTAATCTTTGATTATTTAAATTATCCTCAGCAACTAATATATTTCCGTTAAATTTAATACTTTTTGTAGAGGCTTTATTAATAACAATAGTATTTAATTTCAGATTCTCTGAAATTATATTAAATAATTTGGAACCATATATAGGTAAACTCAAATAATTATTTATATAATTTTTCGAACTATATTCATTTATATTATTTTCATCGCCAACAAAAACAATAAAAGATTTTTCATTGTTTTGTTTAAATTCTTTTAAAACTGATTCTAAATTCTTATTACCACAACAAAATAAAATATCTCCATTTTGATTATTTTGATTATAATCAAATACTTGACCTAATTTATTAATATGATTCTCAATATTAGCTCTTAGATTGTCGTTATTCCCTTCACTACAATATAATAAAAATTTAAAATTATTATTTAGAATTTTTCTTTCATTATCATATTTATCTATTTCAAAATCAAGAGTAAAATTAAATTCACTTCCTTCATTTAAAGTTGAAGCAAGTTCAATTCTAGAATTCATTAATCTGATAATATCTGAACAAATTGATAATCCTAAACCTGTTCCTCCAAATTTTCTACTAATTCCATCATCAGCTTGAGAAAAAGGATTAAAAACTATTTTTTGTTGTTCTAAACTCATACCTATTCCCGTATCTTTGATTGAGAATTTAATTTTAATTTTATTATTAATTTTTTCTAAAACTTTTACCGTAAAAATGATTTCTCCATTATTAGGTGTAAATTTAATTGCATTACTTAAAAGATTTGATAAAATTTGTTGTAATCTTATTGAATCAGAAATTAATGAATAAGGCAAAATTCTATCAGGATTATATATAAATCTTATTTTCTTTTCTTTTGATGAAACTGAAAAAAGTTCTACAATATTTTCAAGAAAAGATTCAAAAAGAAAAGGTTCCGCCAAAATATCTAATTTCCCACTTTCGATTTTTGAAATATCCAATACATCATTAATAATACCTAAAAGAGATTTTGCACTTCTTGATATTATTTTTGCATTTTCTTTACTTTCAATATCTATATTAGCTTCTGATAATATAGTTGAAAATCCCAAAATTGCATTAAGTGGAGTTCTTATTTCATGACTCATATTTGCTAAAAATACTGATTTTGCCTTTTGCGCAATTTCTGCTTTTTGTCTGGCATTCTCTAATTCTGTTATATCAATTAAAGTACACAAGTAATATGTTTTATTATTTAAAATCGTGCTTTTACAATAAATACTAAATATTTGATTATTTCCAAGTTTATCTATTCTTGAAATTTTATGCAGTGATTCTGTCTTTTTTAAGAATTGCTGAAACCATAATGATTCATTAAAATCAGAATTAAAATATTTATTGTTAACATCAAACAATTTCGAAAAATTATCAATTTTTAATTTATATTCCTCTAAATTTAAAAAATCAAAAGTTTCAAAAAATCTTTTATTCGCATCAACAATTCCCTTTTCTTCATCTATTATAATAACTATATTCTCTTGATAATTAAATATAGTACTAATTCTTTCCCTTTGAGATTCCAACTCTTCTTGATAAATTATTTGCTGGGTTACATCTACGCTTAGAGAAATTATTTCTTTTATATTTTTGTTTCTATCTAATAATGGAACAAAAGTCATATTTAAATAATAAGTTTCTGCATCTTTACTCAAGTTTGATGTTATGCCATTAAATGTTTGTTTATTTCTAATTTTACTAAATATATTTTTAAATAAATCGACATCTTTATGTGAACCTATTACATCATCATATGATTTACTGATAAGTTCTTCTTTTGTATATTTACTTGTTTTACAAAAATTCTCATTTACATACGTAATAATCCCATCTAAGTCTATTGTACTTACAATTAATGATTCATCAATAGCATTTTTATATTGATGAAGAAGATTTATAACCTCTTTATTTTCTTGTGTTCTTGATTCAAGTAAAGATGACCTTTCTCTTAAAAGAGTATTTAATTCTTCTGTATTTACAGTAATAGTATGTTCTAAAAACTTTCTATCACTATCATTATTATCATAAGTAGAAGATATATCTTTTAATAGATTAACTGTTGTTTGATCTAAACTTGAAAATTGGAAATCTTTACCAAAATTATGTTTTAATTGACTTTGTAATAAGCGATGCATGATTTAAAACTCACTATTGTAAGTTAAATTTTCTAAGTTCATTTTACTTTTCCTCTAAATCTTTTTTGATTTTTTCAAATATATTTTTTAACTTTACCAAGCTAAAGTTATATTCTGAATTTTTAGCACGAATTTCAATGTTATTTAAAATTTCAGCACAATCATCCATTCCAAGACTTGAACAAGCTCCTTTTATATAATGAGCTTTTGTTGATATATCTTCACAATTTTTTAAAGTAATTGCATTTTGTAACTTTTCTAAATCATCATCTAAAGTAAGGAAAAAGTTATCCAATAACATATCAATTGTTAATTCATCTAAAAATAAACGTTCTTTGAGAATATTTTTATCAAAATATTTAATAGCAATAGTTTTTAAATTATTATTAGATACTTGTAAATACTTTATTAGCATGTTAGTTAAATTATAAAAATCAATTGGTTTTGATAAATAATCATCCATACCTTGTGATAAATATTTTTCTTTATCACCCGCAATTGAATTTGCAGTTAAAGCAATAATAGGAATTTTGTAGTAATCATTTTCTATTTCTCTTATATATTTTGTTGCATTTATACCATCGATTATTGGCATATTTATATCCATAAGAATTAAATCAAATTTTCTTTTTTTATACATATTAATAGCTTCTTGGCCATTGGAAACAATTATAGATTCTAAACCTAACTTAGAAAGTAATATTTCTATTAGTTTTTGATTATTTAAATTATCTTCTGCAACTAATATATCTCCTTTAAAATTTTGAGATTTTGAAGATTTATCTAAAATATTATCATTAATATGTGAATTATCAGCAATAATATTATAAATCTTTGAGCCATAAATAGGTAAATCAAGATAATAATCTATATAAGTTAAAACCGTTTTATCTAAAAGGTTTTTTTCACCTATATAAACTATTTTTGAATTAATATTATATTCTTTAAACTCTATTAATTTAGATAACAAATCACCTATTTTAAAACAAAAAAGTATATCTATTTTTTGAGTTAGTGATTTATTCATCTCATAAACTGTACCAATTTTTTCTAAATAATTTTTTACTATTAATTTTATATTATCTTCATCATTTAAATAATCACAAATAGCAAAAGAGATATCACTTCTTTTTATATTGTCATTTATTGATGTTCCAATTTCAAAATCAACTACAAATGAAAATTCACTTCCTTTATTTGGTTCTGATTTTATCTCTATTTTAGAGTTTAAAAGAGTAACAATATCCCAGCAAATAGCTAAACCTAAACCTGTTCCTCCAAATTTCCTACTAATTCCTGAATCAGCTTGTGCAAATGGTTTAAAAATAATCTCTTTTTGCTCTTTTGTTATACCAATTCCTGTATCTTTTACCATAAAAAGAATCTTTGCATTTTTATTATTTTGTTCTAAAACTTTTATTTCAAAATATACTCTTCCATATTCTGGGGTAAATTTAATAGCATTACTTAAAAAATTTGATAAAACTTGCTGAAGTCTAAAAGAGTCATTGATAATCAATTCTGGTAAATTAGGATCAACCATATATATAAATTTTATATTTTTATCTTTAATATTTACAGAAAAAAGCTCAACAATATGCTCTGTTAAATTGAATAATGAAAACTCTGTTTTTTCTAATTCAAACTTTCCATTTTCCATTTTTGATATATCTAAAACATCATTAATAATATTTAATAAAGATTTAGCACTTCTTGATATTATTTTTGCATTTTCTTTATCTTCAGTATTTATATTAGACTCACATAAAATATCAGAAAAGCCTATTATTGCATTTAATGGTGTTCTTATTTCATGACTCATATTCGCTAAAAATGTTGATTTTGCTTTCTGAGCGATTTCTGCTTTTTGTTTTGCATCAACTAATTCAGTTATATCAAATCTTAAAGATAAGTATTCAATAATATCGTCCTTATCATCTAAAATAGGAACAATAGTACTTGCTACATAATAAGTTTTGCCATCCTTACTTATATTTTTCAATATTCCTTTGAATACTTTTTTTGCTTGTATAGTGTCCCATAATTCTTTAAATAATTCTTTTGGCATATCAGGATGACGAACAATACTATGAGGCTTGAAAAGTAATTCTTCTCTTTTGTATCCTGAAACTTCACAAAAAGTATCATTAACATAAATAATATTACCTTTTAAATCAGCTTTTGAAACAATAGCACTTGAATCAACAGCTTTTTTATATTCAAGAAGTAAAAGATTTGTACTGTTTAAATCTTTAGTTCTTTTTTGAACTTCTTCTTCTAAAAAGCTAGTTTGGGTTTTTATTACTCCACCGATAAAATACAGTAATATTATGATATAATTTGAGTATGAAAAATGAAAGAATAGATGCAAGAAAATTAACAACAGAGCAACAACAAGAGAAAAGGAATATAGCTGCAAAATTATTTCAACGGGAA
>JBGSBO010000001.1:0-110769 GCA_041730535.1 Minisyncoccia bacterium | reverse complement strand
ATTCCCGTTGAAATAATTTTGCAGCTATATTCCTTTTCTCTTGTTGTTGCTCTGTTGTTAATTTTCTTGCATCTATTCTTTCATTTTTCATACTCAAATTATATCATAATATTACTGTATTTTATCGGTGGAGTAATAAATATGTATTTTTCAATTATTGGATTAATTTTAATAATGACAATTTCCTATTTCACAGCAACTAAGAATATAAATTTGGTTATGGAAAATAATTTAGAATCAATGAGTAACTCTTTAGAGAAAACGATTTTAATTAATGCAAAAAAGAATTCTAAAGGCTTTGAAGATAGTGAATTTAAAGAAACAATAAAAAATATAAAAATAGGTAAAACAGGTTATGTATATTTAATTAACGCAAAAGCTACACTAACTATTCATCCAAATAAAGAAGGTACTTCATTAGAGAAAGAAGATTATGCAAAACAAATAATTTCTGACAAAAAAGGAGGTATTATATCTTACTATTCTGCAACAACAAATCAAGATAAAATTGTTTCTTATAGATATATTCCACAATGGGATATGTGGGTTGTTCCAGGAATAAATAAAAGCGATTATTTAGATGATATTTATAATGATTTTTTATATAATATAGTTCTATTAGGTATTATTTTAATAATTTTACAAATTACTCTATCTTTAAATATAAATAGAAGTATGAAAGAAGGGATAAACTCATTTATAGATTATTTTGAAGAATTTTTAAACTTTATTACTTTCAAACAAAATCGAATAGAAAAAGTACTAACGAAAGATAATAATGAATTTTCTAAAATGATTAATCAAATAAACAATGTAATTGATGAATTTGATACAAAATTTAAAGATGACATGAAAGTTATTGGAGAAATTGTTTTAACAATGGATAAAGTGGAACAAGGTATTTTTAGATGTAGAGTAAAATCAAAAACAAATAATCCTATGATTACTACTTTAAGAAAAACCATTAATGAATCGCTAGAATCGCTAGAACATAGTATGAAAGACTTAGAAAGAGTAACAACTTCCTATTCAAATAACAATTTTAAAGACCATATTGAGATTTCTCCAAGAATGAAAGGAAGATTATTGTCTGTTATGACAGGAGTTAATACATTAGGAAAGGCTCTTGGAAATGTTGCAAAACAAAACCTTAAAAATGGACAAGAGTTAGATCAAAATGCTTCTATTATGAAAAATTCAATGCAAAACTTATCTACCAAAGCAAATGAACAAGCAGCATCACTTGAAGAAACAGCTGCTGCTCTTGAAGAGATAACTTCAATAACAAGAAATAATGCTCAAAATGCTTCAAAAATGGCATCTTTAGGTGAAACGGTAAAAGCTGCTGTTGTTAATGGGCAAACACTGGCATCTAAAACAGCTATTTCAATGGAAGAGATAAATGAAAAAGTAACAGCAATTAATGAAGCAATTACAGTGATTGATCAAATTGCTTTTCAAACAAATATACTTTCTTTAAATGCTGCTGTTGAAGCTGCAACTGCAGGTGAAGCAGGACGTGGATTTGCTGTTGTTGCAGCGGAAGTTAGAAATCTTGCATCAAGAAGTGCAGATGCGGCAAAAGAAATCAAACTACTAGTGGAAGATGCAAATTCAAAAGCAAATGCAGGAAAAGATATTTCATCAGAGATGATAAAAGGTTATGAAACATTAAATACTCAAATTTCAGAAACTATTCAACTTATTCATGACGTAAGTTCAGGTTCAAAAGAACAAATGACGGGGATAGAACAAATTAATGACACAGTAACAATGCTTGATAGAGTAACGCAAGAGAATGCAAGTGAAGCTAATCAAATTACTTCAATTGCTGGAGAAGTTTCTATTATGGCACAAGAACTTGTAGCCGATGCAAAAACAAAACAATTTAACTAAAAAGGATAATTAATGGCAGCAGGACAAGAAACAGTATTAGATGATTATGCATTTTTAGTTAGTGAAACAGATGCAAAAGGAAATATCCTTTTTGCAAATAGTGATTTTTGTAAAATTGCAGAATATGAAATAGATGAATTAATTGGGAAACCTCATAGTATGGTAAGACATAAAGATATGCCAAAAAAAGCTTTTAAATCTTTATGGGATACGGTTCAAAAAGGTCAAGTTTGGACAGGATATGTAAAGAATGCTACAAAAAGTGGTGGATATTATTGGGTATTTGCTACAGTTTATCCATTTGAATCTTGTGATGGATCAAATGGTTATATGTCATGTAGAAGAAAAGCTTCAGAAAAAGAAATTATAGAAGCAGTAGAATTATACAAACAATGGAATAAAGAAGAAGGGAAATAAACTCTTCTTTGTTTTCTTACAATCTCTAACTTATTTTTTAACTACACTTGATATAATACTTCAAAAATCTAGGAATTTTAACAAATGTCAACACTTATAAATTGCCCTGAATGCAATCATGAAATATTATCAAGATTAGGAACTGTTTGCCCAAGTTGTGGCTATACAATAGGATATTTTAATGGAGATAAAAAAAGAAAAGTTTATGCTAAATTTTTTGCCTTAACAGTTTTTACACCATTTATATCACTTATAACTATTCTTTTTGCTTTACAAAATAAATATACAATGATTATTGGAACTATTGTTTATTTATACTTGGCTGTGAGATCTTGCCCATTATTATTTAAAGATATTTTCTTTACTAAGTTTGAAAAGATATTTTTTTGGTTAATTTGGATTTTAGCTAATAGTATAATGTTTTCTGTAATAATTAATATATTTAAAAAAGGTTTTGAATAATAAAAAAAGAGGAATAAAAGATAAACTATTTTTTATCTTTTAACTTCTTTTTCCACTCTTTTTCAAACTTCTTTCTTTTTATTATTGATAAGTTTTCAATAAATAAATGACCTGCAAGATGTTCCATTTCATGTTGCCATGCAACTGCTAAAAAATCTTCACATTCCATTGTTTGTTTTTCGCCATTTCTGTCAAAATATTCAACAATTATATGCTGAGCTCTTGTAACATCTTCACTAAAACCAGGAACACTAAGACAACCTTCTGTAAAAATTTGAGTACCATCTTTATGTGTGATAACAGGATTAATAGCTTCAATTAAGTCATTTTTATCTTGAATATCATCTTCATTTGGTAAATTTATTATTAATACATTTAGTGGAATTGCCACTTGAATTGCAGCCAATCCAACGCCACTTTGTGCCATCATAGTTTCATACATGTCATCTAAAAGAGTGTGCAGTTTATTATCGAACTGCTCCACATCTTTTGATTTTAATCGAAGTAATTTATTTGGATAAGTTATAACTTCTCTAATCATAATTATTCTTATTTATGTTTAGCGATAACTTCGTCAATTAGACCATAAGCACAAGCTTCATTCGCACTCATGAAATTATCTCTTTCAGTATCTCTCTCAATTGTAGAAACATCTTGACCAGTTTGTTCTGCAATAATTGCATTTAAACTATCTTTCATTCTTTGAATTTCTCTTGCTTGAATTTGAATATCAGTTGATTGACCTTTCGCTCCACCTGATGGTTGGTGAATCATTATTCTAGAATTTGGTAAAGAATATCTTTTACCTTTTGTTCCAGCTGATAATAAAAATGCTCCCATAGATGCAGCTTGACCTATACAAATAGTACAAACATCAGGTTTGATATAATTCATAGTATCATAAATTGACATACCACTTGTAATTACTCCACCTGGAGAGTTAACATATAAATAGATATCTTTATCTGGATCTTCAGCTTCAAGGAAAAGTAACTGAGCAACAACTGTAGAAGCTACTGGATCGTTTATTTCTCCACTTAACATAATAATTCTATCTTTTAGAAGTCTTGAATAAATATCGTAACTTCTTTCTCCCCTACCGCTTTTTTCAACTACATATGGTATATAACTCATATTCATTCCTATAATTATTTTCCTAATTTTTCATCTAATAATTTAGAGATAACTTTCTCTTCAATCATAGACATTTTAATAGCTGGTAAGTATCCAGCTTCTTGATATTGTTTTACAACTTCTTGTGGGTTTTGTCCCATTTGCATTGCTTCATAATAAAGAACTTGCATAACTTCTTGATCAGAAACTTGAACATTTTCAGCTTTTGCTAATGCATCAATAATGAATGTAGCTTTTACAGAATTTACTGCATCTTCTTTTAATTCATTTCTGATTTCTTCAACTTTTGAAGGATCTTCTTGTAAAGCTTTGATTTCATCTTCTGTCATTGTTCTTACTTTATTGTTTAAAGCATAGTTAATCTCTTGATCAACTACAGAATTTGGTAATGCAAATTCAATTTCTTTAACTAAAGTTTCTAAATATTCAGGTTTTAATTCTTCTCTGTAATATTTACCCATTGATTCAGCTTTCATTTGCTCTTTAATTTTTTCTCTTAAAGTATCAATTGTTACGTTTTCTTCACCTGGTAAGATTTTTTGCGCAAATTCATCATTTAATTCAGCTGCAACTTTTTCTTGAATTTCATGTAAAGTTACTTTAAAAGTAGCTTCTTTTCCAGCTAAATTTTTAGCTTGGTAAGATTCAGGGAAAGTTACAATAATATCTTTTTGCTCTTCATATTTCATACCAATAACTTGTTCTTCAAATCCTGGGATAAATGAACCTGAACCAATTAATAATGGATATTTTTCAGCTTTTCCACCTTCAAATGCAACACCATCAACAAAACCTTCAAAATCGATAACAGAATGGTCACCATCTTTTGCAGCTCTTTTTTTAGTAATTTTTTCTAAAGGAGCAGAAGATTTAGAAATTTCTTCTAATCTTGCATCAATTTCTTTTACATCAATTTCTTTTTCTTCAATTGCTGGTAATAAAGATTTATAATCACCTAAATCAATAGTTGGTTTACAAGCAACAGCAATTTCAACATCGATTGAACCATCTTCTTTTTTATCAAATTTAGAAATATTTGGCTCACCAATTAAATCTTCATTAGCAATAGATAATTCTTTTAAACCATTATTTAAAACTTTTCTTAATGCATCAGCTTCTGCATCTTCTCTTAATTTATCAGCATATCTTTGCTTAACAACAGCAACAGGAACTTTCCCTTTTCTAAAACCTTGAACATTCATAGTTTTTGCAGCTTCTTTTGCTACTTTATCTAAGTTAGTTTCAATTGTTTCTTTTGTAACTGTAGCAGTAATAACCGCATTTGCCCCATCAACTCTGTTTGCGTTAAATTCCATTAAATTTACTCCGATTGTTATAATTTTAACGATGATTTTATCTAAAAATTACTAAGTCTTTACTAAAATACTACTTTTAAAGGAGTTTTGATTGTATTTTATCTATTTAAAGGTACTTTTTTTAATGTTAATTCCAAGTTTTATTTTAATGTATTTGATAATTACAAAACAAAGTAAGATAGGTTCTTATTTTTCAAAAAATGCTTTGGAAAAACTGAGTGTTTCTAATCAATATTTTTCAAATAAAGCAAGAAATATTACACTATTTTTAAGTTTAATTTTTATGATTATAGCTCTTGCACGCCCTGTTACAAATGAAAAAATAAATGATGTAAAATCAGAACTAAATGCAGTCGTAATTGCCATTGATGTTTCAAAATCAATGAATGCAATTGATATTTATCCAAATAGATTAGAGTTTGCAAAAACTAAATTATTAAATATTATTGAAACTTCTAAAAGCGAGGCTATTGGAGTTATTTTATTTGCAAAATCTGCTTTTTTATTATCAGCTGTTACCCAAGATTTTACTTCTTTAAAGCTTTTAATAAATAATCTAAATACTGGAATAAATTTTGATAATGGAACAAATATATTTTCGACACTTGAAACAACACAAAAACTTCTAAAAGATTATAAAAGTAAAAATCTAATTTTACTAACAGATGGTGCTGATAATACAGATTTTAAAAATGAGATTGAATTTGCAAATAAAAATAACATAAATATTTATACCTTAGCTTTGGGAACAACACAAGGTTCTGTTATAAAACAAGAAGATGGAAATTATTTGACCGATTCAAAAGGCAATATTGTAAATGTAAAACTAAATGAAAATATAAAAGAGTTAAGTTTGAAAACAAAGGGTGGTTATATAAACTTTTCTCTAAATAATGATGATATAAATCTAATATTAAATGATATAAATTCAAAATCTAAAAAAGAGATATTTGATGATAAAAAGTATAAAACCTACACTGAATTATTTTATTATCCTTTAGCTATTGGGATTTTTTTACTTTTATTAGCCTTTTCCTCATTTCCTACTTTTACTAAAAATAAATTATCTTCTATTGTTTTAATCTGCTTATTTTCTTTTGTAAATACAAAGTTAAATGCTTCTTCAATTTTAGACTTTAACACCATAAAAGAAGCAACACAAGCTTACGAAACAAAAGATTATAATAAAGCATCAAATAAATTTGAAAAGCTAGATTCAGATGAATATAGAGATTATAATCTAGCAAATTCATTTTATAAAACTAACGATTTTGATAAAGCTATAAATTTATATGAAAATATAAAAAGTTCAAATTATGATTTAGAGTTTAAAAGATTGCATAATTTAGGTAACTCTTATGCAAAAAAAAATGATTTTCAAAATGCCATAACAAATTATGAAAATGCTTTAAAATTAAAAAATGATAAAGAAACTAAAGAGAATTTAGAACTACTTAAAAAAGCTTTAGAAGATAAGAAAAACAAAGAAAACAAAGAAAATAAAGAGCAAGACAAAAAGCAAGAACCAGAAAAAAATGACGATTCAAAAGAGAATCAAAATAATGAAAAAGATAAAAATAAAGAACAAAATAAAGAGAATAATAAGAGCAAAGATACACAAAAAAAACAAGAAGAGAAAAATCAAAGTGAAAATCAAAAACAAGAAATGTCTAATTATGAAGAAGAAAAATGGATGAAAGAAATTGAAAATCAAAAAACAAATTCTTTATTAAAAAAAATGGAATCCTCAAAAGAGAATTCCATTTCAAATCCATGGTAAAATCAAAAGAATTAATAATCTTTTGATTTTCTCATTTGCAAAAGCTCTTTTTGAACAGATATATTTATCTCTTCATTTGGGTCAAAATCTAATGAATAATTTCTTCCATCATAATCAATAGAATTTAAAATAATCTTCATAGCTTCAAGCCTAGCTTCATGTTTATCATCACTTCTTACAATATGCCAAGGAGCAGATCTTGAAGTAGTACGTCTAAGCATTTCATATTTTTTTTCTGAAAATTCATCCCATAAATCTTGAGCTTGCATGTCAACTTCTGAGAATTTCCATTGTCGTAAAGGATCTTCAATTCTTCTATCAAATCTTCTTTTTTGTTCTTCTTTAGAAACAGAAAAATAAAGTTTAATTAAAACCATTCCTTGTCTTACTAAATCTTGTTCAAAATTAACAACATCTTCCATAAAAATTTCATGCTCTTCAGGTGTACAAAATCCAAAAATAGGCTCAACCATAGCTCTATTGTACCAAGACCTATCAAATAAAACTATCTCTCCACCTGTTGGGAAATGTGTAATATATCTTTGTAAAAACCATTGATTTCTTTGTGTATCATCAGGTTTACCAAGAGCGACTATTCTATAATGCTTGTTATTCATATATCTAGTAATTCTTCTAATTGCTCCACCTTTTCCAGATGCATCTCTTCCTTCAAAAAGAATGATCATTCTTTTATTTTCTTTTTCTAGAAAATTTTGAAGTTTTATAAGTTCAATTTGATACTTTTTTAATGCATCTAAATCATGGATTTTTTGAATACCTTCTGCTAAAACTTCAGGTTTTAATTTTTGATAATTACCTAAAATTGATTTAAAAAAATCATTTTCTTCTTTTAGTTTTATTAAATCTTCATTATCTTTTACTTGCAACTTCTTTTCCTGTATTATTATTTTATTTTCTGTTTTTACAACTATAGAATCTTTAAATTTCTGCATCAATTCAGATGCATTTTTATCAGATAATTTATCTTTTATCGTATAACCTAAAACTTTTACATACCTTTTTTTATCATGCTGAAACCTAGCAATATATTTTTTACCAAATTTTGGATGAGAATCTTTAGAAAGATATAATCCACTATAATCAGTTATTTCAAAATTACTTAAATTCATTAAGATAACCTCGCAAATTTATTGTCTTGTTCCATGTTTTCAATCTCTTTTGTTCCGGATGTTAATATCTCACCATCTATTTCAAATAAATTATCATTTGTTTTATTAGCATAATTTACATTAGCTAAAATATGTTTAATACAATTTAATCTAGCTTTTTTCTTATTATCACTTTTAATTACAGTCCATGGGGCGATGTCTGTATTTGAAGCCATTAACATTGAGAATTTAGCAATTGTGTATTTATCCCAAAGATTTTGAGATTCTTTATCAACAGGAGAAAGTTTGTACTGTTTTAAAGGATCTGTTTCTCTTTTTTTAAATCTTCGTAGCTGCTCTTTTTTTGATACAGAAAAATAGTATTTTAATAAAATTATCTCAGATTTAACCAACATTTTTTCAAATTCTGGAACTTCTCTTAAAAATTCATGATGTTCTTCAGTTGTACAAAATCCCATTACAGGTTCTACCCCTGCTCTATTGTACCAAGACCTATCAAATAAAACTATTTCACCAGCACTTGGAAGATACTGAGTATATCTTTGAAAATACCATTGTGTTCTTTCTATATCACTAGGTTTTTCTAAAGCAACAACTCTTGCACCCCTTGGATTTAGATGTTCTGTTATTCTTTTAATAGTTCCACCTTTTCCAGCAGCATCTCTGCCTTCAAAAATCATAAGAACTTTTAAACCTTTTTCTTTTACATGATTTTGTAATTTTAGAAGTTCAATTTGAAGTTTTGTTAACTCTCTTTCATAATCTAAAGTCTCTTTTCTAACCCAGATTTGAACCTTTTTATTTCCATCTTCTTCTTTTTCTTCTAGTTTTTCTCTTTTTCTTGTTTTATCTTTATAATCATATTTTACTGATTTTTTAGTATCTATAACTTCCATATCTGAAAATTCATTGTCAATAATCTTTCTATCCTGCCCCATTTATTCTCCTATGAAAGTCTCATTTTATAGTCATTATAGCCAAAGTTTTTTACAATTTGGTAACAATTTTCATCATGTTTTATCACAATTGATGGTAATTTTATTCCATTAAATGTAGTTGTTTTTACCATCGTATAATGAATCATATCTTCAAAAATTATTTTATCGCCGACTTTTAAAGGTTCATCAAAAGAGTAATCTCCAATAATATCACCAGCTAAACAAGTGTTTCCACCTAATCTATAAGTATGTTTTTTCTCAAGCGCAACTCCTGAGTTTCTTATCATTGCTCGATAAGGCATTGCAAGAGTATCAGGCATGTGAGCTTCAGCTGATGTATCTAAAATAACTAAATCCATACCATTATTTATAATATCTAATACCGTTCCTACTAAATAACCAGTTTGCCAACCTATAGCTTCACCTGGTTCTAAATAAACTTTTAAATGTGGATATCTTGATTTAAAATCTTTTAAAAGTTTTATTAAACCCTCAACATCATAATCAACTCTTGTAATATGATGTCCACCACCAAAATTTACCCATTTTAACTTGTCAAAATATTGAGAAAATTTATCTTCAAAAGCTGCTAATGCACCTTCCAGTGCATCAACATTTTGTTCACAAAGTGCATGAAAATGAAAACCATCTAAAAATTCTAATAAAGACTCATCAAAATTTGCTTTTGTTGTTCCCATTCTTGAAAATGGCGCACAAGGATTATATAAATCTACCTCAACTGATGAATATTCAGGGTTTAATCTAATACCTAATGATGTTTTTCCAAAAGCTTTATCTTTATATCTTTTTAGTTGACTAAAAGAGTTAAAAACCACATGATTTGATATTGAAATAATCTCATCAATTTCATCATCTTTAAAAGCAGCAGAATAAGTGTGAACTTCTCCTCCAAACTCCTCTTTTGCTAAAATTGCTTCATGAAGTCCTGATGCACAACAACCTTTTAAATATTTTTTACATAAATCAAAAGTTGACCATAATGCAAAACCTTTTAATGCTAAAAGAATATTTACATCCGCTTCATCTTGAATTTTTTTTAGAAGTTTTAAATTGTTTTCTAAAAGTTTTTCTTCACATACATAACTTGGACTTGGTAGTTTATCAAAACTATCTACTATTAAATTACTAGTCTTCAAGTGGCTCAAAATCCTCTTTTTTTACACCACAATCAGGACATTCCCAATCTTGTGGTAAATCTTCAAATGCAGTTCCTGCAACAATTCCAGAATCTGGATCACCCAATGCTGGGTCATAAATATAATCACAAATTGTACAAATATATTTTTGCATTTCAAATCTCTTTATAGATTGTAGAACTAAATTATAGTTCTACAATTTTCCAAGGAAGACCTTGAGTCATCAACTCATCCATAAATGGTTTTGCATCAAATTCTTCTATGTTAAATACACCTTGATTTTTCCAAATACCTTTATAAAGTAATTTAGAACCAATCATTGCTGGAACTCCTGTTGTATAACTAACAGCTTGTGCTCCTGTTTCTTTATAACACTCTTGGTGGTCACAAATATTGTAGATATAAACTTTTTTTGCTTTCCCATCTTTGATACCTTCAATGATACAACCGATATTTGTAAGTCCAACCGTTCTTGGCCCAAGACTTGCAGGATCTGGTAATAATGTAGTTAAGAATTCAATTGGAGTAATCATTACACCTTTATGCATAACTGGCTCAATTCCTAACATTCCAACATTTTGTAAACAATTCATATGTTGAATATAAGCATCACCAAATGTCATAAAAAATCTAATTCTTTTTAAACCTTTGATATTTTTCACTAAAGATTCTAACTCTTCATGGTAAAGTAAATATGAAGCTTTTACACCAACTTCTGGATAATCATGATCAACTCTGATTTCTAGTGGAGTAGTTTCAATCCATTGTCCATTTTCCCAATATCTACCATTTGCAGATACTTCTCTTAGGTTAATTTCTGGATTAAAGTTTGTTGCAAATTTGTATCCATGGTCACCTGCATTACAATCCATAATATCTATAGTGTGAATTTCATCAAATAAGTTTTGTTGAGCATAAGCACAAAATACACCAGTTACACCTGGGTCAAAACCTGAACCTAAAAGAGCCATAATTCCAGCTTCTTTAAATTGATTATCTCTAGCCCATTGTAATTTATATTCAAATTTAGCTTCATCTGGATGTTCATAGTTTGCAGTATCTACATAATCAACACCACATTTTGTACAAGCGTCCATAATTGTTAGATCTTGATAAGGTAACGCTACATTTAATACTAATTTTGGGTTTACATTTTGGATTAATTTTACTAATTCATCAACATTATCTGCATCAACGCTAGCTACATCTATTTTTACACCTTGATTTTTTAAAATATCAGCTGCTATTGATTCACATTTAGAAATTGTTCTTGATGCTAACGTAATCTTTTCAAAAGTGTCTATATTCATTGCACTTTTAACAGTTGCAACACGACTAACTCCACCTGCTCCGATAATTAAAATACCTTTTTTGCTCATTATTAACTCCGATATATTTTTATGTATTTATTGTACTATTTTTAAATATAAGAATGGATAAAATAGTTTAAAATTACCATTTAGTAACAATTTGATTACAATTAACATCCTTTTAATAATTTGTTTTGTAAACTTCATTTTCGAGTTATGGGGAAGTCCTGGCTTCGATTGGAGTGTTTCGGTTTTAGTTGCATGTCGGTATGAGCATATCGTTAAAAGGCTCAAAAATGTTTAAATGCAAACAATACAAATTACGCACCTCAAAGGGTAGCAGCTTAATTGCTCTACCCCCGCTCTCTGAATAGAGGCGGGTGTTGCTTCACCTACAGATTATTCTGTTAGAGTAGGATTCGAAGTATAACAAACAAACAGATATATCTTAATTATTATCTTTTAAGTTAAGACTAACGCATAAAAGACAGTTTTATTAAAGTTTAATTGTACTTTTCTAAAATTAAATCGAACAATTAAAAAAGCATGTATAGATATTAAGGTCAAGCATTTTAAGACACGGGTTCGACTCCCGTCTTCTCCACCATCACTTTTTCAATCTTTCTTAAAGTTTTACAATCTTCTACAAAGTCCCTTTACTTAGGCTTCTTACTACGATATAATACAATCAAACTTTCATAAAGTTTTACAATATTTTCTACCTTATGGGTATAAAGAGGGTATAAAAATGATTAAGACTTCAAAGACTGGTGTTTATTATAATTCATTAGAAAATGGCGATAAAGTTTTTTATTTCACATATAAAGATATTAATGATTTAGATAAAAATTCTAAACCAAAAAAGAAATGGATTAAAGTCGGTAGTTTTTCTGAAGGTATCAGAGAACAATATGCTTTAAATTTAAGAAATGAACAAATTAATAAAATGAAATTTGGAGAAGATAATCCTCTTGTATCTAAAAAGAAAAAGAAAGAACATCTTACATTAAATACTATTTCAGAAATATATTTTAAAGATAAAAATACAGCTATCAAACAAAAATCAAAATATGAAAATCATATTGAATATTTTTTCGGAGATAAAGATATTGAAAATATTATGAAAAAAGATATATTAGATTTTAGAAATAAATTGTTAAATGGAACAATTAATTATCCGACAAAACTACAAAATAAAACTAATTTAATTAGTGGTGCAAAAGCTGCTCAAACTATAAATGGAATAATAGACTTATTTAAAGCTATCTTTAATCATTATATAAAAGAATATAATCAAAAAATTGTTAATCCTTGTTTTGGTATTACTAAACTCAAAACTGATAATGCAAGAGAAAGATTTTTAAATACAAATGAAATTAATCAATTAATAGAATATATAGAATCAAATAAAACTTTATGGTTATTTGTAAAATTGTCTTTATCAACTGGTGGAAGATTAGAAACAATTTTAAATATTCAAAAAAAAGATATTGACCTCATCAATAAAACAATAACTTTAAAAAATCTAAAAACAGATGAAACATATAAAGGATTTATACAAACTGATTTAATAGAATTTTTAACTACCAATTTAGAAAAATTAAAATCAAATGATTATGTTATCTCTTTTGATGAAACATTTAAAAAATCAACTGATAGACAAATACAAAGTAGATTAAAACCTATACTTGATAAACTATTTAATACTGAACTTGAAGCAAGAGATACAAAGAATAGAGTTGTTATACATACTTTAAGACATACATTCGCATCTCATCTAGCTATAAATGGAATTTCAATATATCAAATAAAAGAATTAATGAATCATAAAGATATTGAACAAACAATGAGATATGCAAAACTAGCTCCTGATAGTGGAAAAAATGAAGTTGAAGGATTATATAAATGATTTACGCGTTTTTATTTTTAAATGATGACTCAGTTCCATCAAGAAGTTTTCAAGCTTATACATTAATAGAAGATAGAAATTTATTTGAAATAAATGACATAATAGGATTTGAATGTGCTATAAGAACAAAAGGAATAAATAGTTTTATCAAATTTGCACTAAAAGATTCTCTATCAAATGAAGAAATTAGTAAACTAAGTAAACTAATTAATAATGATAAGATAGAGTTACTAAAAGTTCATAATGAAATAGAAATTTTTAGTACAGAAATAGAAAAAGAAAATTATTCTGAAATATTAGATTATTACTGTTCAAATATGTCACATAAAATAAAAAATCACTATGAAGTAAATAAAGAACTATTCGATGAATTTATGATGAATAAAGATAATAACGAATATATCTATGATAATAAAACTAATATGTACACAATTAATAAGTATCAATTAAATAATTACTTTAAAAGATTTGGTTTAGATTTTGATGAGACTATTAAAAAGATATTTTCAGTTAATACTTCTTCAAATTCTAAAAAAATTGAATTAGAACATGAAGGTTTATTTTTATATAAAGACTTTAGCTTATCTTTTCGTGAAAAAGAAGCGCTAGCAATTACTGAAATAGCCGATGAATTGGCTTATCCAGAACGAGTATTAAATTTATTGCATTATTCAAGGAAATGGCCTGAAATGTTCAAAGATAAAAAAGAATCATTTTATATAAATTTAGATTTAACTTTACCAATAAAAAATTTAAATGAATTATTAGATTTAATTCAAAGAAATTTTCATAATCAAACAAAAACTCTTGAAGAACTTACTGTTACACCCAGTAAAAGAAAAGAAAAAATTGCTATAGCTAAACATAACATTAGAAATGTAAAGAAATTGGCTAATTATTTATTTGCTTACGATTATAATAAATATTGTTTGAAAAAGAATAAAACTCCTATCAAAATTTATAATGACATTCTTTCATCTCTTGTAAATACAGGGGACACTAGTATTAGCGCAGATAGTATAAGAAAAAAATTATCAGTTATGGAAAATTACATTGATAAATTAAGTTATATAAATTTGTTCGAAAAAAATATGGAAAAATAAAAAAAAAGTTTTTCCACTAACTTTCATTTAAATGTTTTATAATTCCTCTACCGTTTCTAAGGGAGGAGGAAAAAATGACATATCAAGAACAATTTACTTTATGTTTAGATTACTTAAAAACTAAATATAAAAAATTAATGCTTTCAAAAAAAGAACTTGCACAAGAATTAGGAATTAGTGAATCAACTATAAATTTATATATCAGTAAAAACACAAATTTACCTGATTACAAAAAAATGGCTGATGGTAAAAATTCAAGAGTAATGTTTCCATTAATAAATGTTGCACAGTTTTTAACTGAAGATATTGTAAGAGTATCTTAATTAAAATCTTAAATAAGGAGGATATAAAAATGTATTAATAAAAAACTCTTGCAAAAGGATTAGAGTTTACAAGAGTTAGATTTTGTGTTTAGCGATTCAAATTCTAACATAAAAAACTCAATTAATCCTTAAATCATATTGTTGTTTATACTAGGAAGAATCCATAAATATGGAGGATAAAGTACATATTTAAAATAGTTACTTTCAATCTTAGTATAAATTTATTTTCAAAATCCTAACTCATAAGGAGAATAAAGAATGGATATAAAATTAGAAAATGATTTAAGAATGGTTACCTATTCAAAAGATTTAATTGGAATAAAAAAAAGTATTTCTACACTAGCATCATTTAAAAATATTGTAGGTGCTATTAAATATTTAAATAAAAACGGCTATGAAGCCATTAAAAATCGTGTAGGAGAGGTTTTAATAAACTTTACTAATATAGATATAGATAAGTATTCAAATAGCTTTAATACTGATAATTACAAGGTTGATTTTGATGAAAAAAGAGAGTTCATTATAACTGATTTATCAAATAGAAACAATGTTAGATGGGTTTATGATAAGAAGAAAATGATTGAAACAATTTATCATTTAGAAACGAATAGGTTAAATGTTCAAACAGTTGAAGAATTGGTGCTTAGGGTAGAAGAGCTCAATAAGTATTTTATAAATTTAGGAGAAAAATAAAATGGCAAAATTTGCATGTTATATGGATTATCAAAAGAATGATAAGAAAAAGCATTATAGGGTTAGGGTTGTTGATTTAGATAGTAGTTGGGGTATAGATAAATCAATTAGTTTTAAAAATAAAAAAGAAGCTACTAGAGTAAAAGAATTTATAAATAATAAGATTCTTCCTCTAGTAGCCTAGTATCTATATTCTTATATTGTATTAACTGAGTAATGATGTTAGTAGGTAATATAGATACATATGAGTTTGGTGTACTCTATGATAAACAAGAATTTACATCAATTAATTTTTTAGAAAATCTTAATAAGCAAATGAATGATATGTTTGAAATAAAAATATATTATTCAAAGCGTTTAGGATATAACCAAGAGTTACAACATTTAGCTTCAAAAGCAAGAATAAAAAATAATGATAGATATACACTTATAGCGTTTTTATATATAGGATATTTAAATACTCATATATGTGTAATTCAACATAGTTCAGCAAAATATTTAACTTTTAAGTTTTACGGATTATTTCAAGAAAAAAAAGAATCTATTGAGAAGAGTATATTTACAATAGATTTTATGAATAAGTTATTTGAAAATGGTTACATAATTAGAAATGTAAAAATGGATATGGCTTTTGATTTTAATTTATATTTTGATGAAACAATACATATATTTCTTCCAATTTTTGAAGAAAGACAAAGAGAAGTATATGTTTTTAAAGAGGGCGAAACTGTTTATTTTAATTCGCCTTTAGTAAATAATTGTTTATTTCAACAAAAAATAGATAAGCAAAATTATAACTGTAGTCAAAAGAATTGTTATTTCAATATTGTAATTTATAACAAAAGTTTAAAAAATGGCTTGAATGGTAATATCACAAGATTAGAATTTAGTTTTAAAAATGTTTTTAATACTCCTAAAATTAAATATATAAATAATCATATGGAGTTTTTAGAAATTATCAATAAGCTAAAATTCAAAATAGAAACTTATCTATTTAAAACTTTTGATATAGCTATTCAAAAAAATGAGGATAAATCTTATTTGAGTTTTGGCAAGGGAGCAGTTAATAATACAAATTATTTGAAAGAGTTGAAAGTTATATAATTTGTTCAAAGGTACTATTTTTTTGTACCTTTGAATTTATTTGACTTGAACTAAAGAATATTTATATCTTCAAAAAAATCTCTAACATCTACTTCAAGTACATCAGCAATTTTATATAAATGCTCTATGTTAAAATGTTTATTATTGATTCCAAGTTCACACATAGATACAGTCCCCACAGCCTTATGACCTATAGCTAGAGATAATTGTAATTGAGATACATTTTTTAATTGTCTTATTTTTTTAACATTTTGAGCTATTTTTAAATAAATAGTTTTCATATCTTCTTCAGTAATATCTGTATCTTTCAAACTCATAATAAATTATTCTACCTATAGTTAAACTTACTATAAGTGTATATATTTGAAACATTTTAAACAACTAACCATAGTTAGTTATAATTTGATTATTTAAAAACTTATTTATGTAGTATTATGAATGAATTATAATAAAAAGGATACGAATGATTACGTTTGATGAATATAAAATTGATTGTGAATATTTTGAAAGAATCCAAGAGGAAAGAAATACTAATAATGGTACTTTTATAAAATGTTTTCCATCAATTATTGAAAATTGTAATCATACTTTAGCTGGAAAAAGTAAAGAAATTACTTCAAAAAGTTGTAATGAGAATAATGATTTTTGTCCTTATAAAGAAATAAATGACTAGGAAATAAAAAATGAATGATATTATAAATGAAGAAAAAATAAATGCTAATGATTATTTTGAAAAAGCAAACAATTATTTTAATGGAGATAATGATTATTTACAAGATTATGAAGAATCATTGAAGAATTATAAATTGGCTCTTGATTTAGGTTGTTTAGAGTGTTATGAAAAAATAGCTTCATTTTATATATATGGTCTTGGGGTTGATATAAATTCAGATTTAGCTTTAAAATATTTGAAAGAAGGTGTTAATAATAATCAATTCTCATGCTATGTCGAAATGAGTCTAATATATTTAAATAGTAATGTTGATAATTCTATTAAATGTTGGAAAAAATACTTTGAATCATTTAATCATCCCTCTTGTTCACTAATAAAAAATTTAAAGAAGTTACATTTATATATTAACAAACTTAAAGAAGTTGATTTTACAACATATTATAAATCAAAAGAGATGTTAAAAGAATCATACTTAAATGTAATTAATGAAATTGAAAAGAATATAAATATCTCAGGAAATAACAATTATATTTATAATCAAGATGATTTAGAACTTATAAAAGAATCATTCTATATTACTTTTGATATTACTAAAAGCACAGAAAATATTGAAAGTGATGGCAAAAATGGAGTTAGCTCAATAATTAAACCAGTTATCAAATTAATTTTTATTCTTGGTATTTTAATTTGGATTTTTAACAAGATGGTGGATTATAAAAGTCCTGCAAGAGACTATAATGCTCCATCACAAACAAATTGTTATCAAGAAGGTTATGATTATGGTAAAATTGCTGCTGAAATATATAAGTATGGATATAGCACAAAAAAAGACAAAACTCTTCCTTCTGAATGTAGAGGCACACTTGCAGCAGAAAAAGGAATACAAGCTGGTACAGAAGCTGTTTTAAAATAAATTAAACAATTAGAGTTAAAAAGTTAATATAGGTCTTTCCACCCTTAGAGATAAAATAAACCAAAAAAACAGGTATCAAAGAATCTCTAAAACAACCAATATAAGGCTGTTTTAGAGTTATTTTCAATTTCTATTTAAAACTCTCTTTTTATTTATTTTTCATTTTATGGACTAATTTTTTGAGAAAAGTCTATTTTATGGGTTTTATAGAGATTTTAGTTAAAAATGGCAAATAGTAAAGATAGTGTTATAAGTACGATTTTATAAGCTCTTTTATTATATTATGATACTAATCAAGAAATACTTTGTACGGGATAAGGCGTCACTTCAATGTTAAAAATGACTTTAAGTATATTTGCCCCTCCCCTATCTTCTCTATTCTTTGACTTTATTTCAAAAAGATACTAGAGTTCGATTCCCTAATATGAAATCGAACAAAATAACCATTAGGGTATAAATAGGGTATATTCTACCTAATAATACAAACCTTAAACTACTTAAACAAGCCTATATATAGTACTTTGTAATAATTACAGTTTAAATTCCCGTCTTCTCCACCAATACACAATCCATAAAAAACTTACAAAGTCTAAAAAATATCAAAATTGGCACTTTTTACCTCGTTCATAAACAATACCGTCCAATCAATAATCATCAAATCTAAAACTATTAGGGATATCTTTATGTTTATATTGCTGAAATACATAATATAAATTTCAAATATACCCCTAATTAGTTGCATCATCATGTGGAAAAAGATGGAGATTAAAATATAGAAAATACCTTTTAAAAAGTTTCTCAAAAATGACTAGAAAACCATAAAAATGATGTAACGCAAAATTATCATATTAAATTAGGTCGAGCATTCAATATTATAAAATCCATATAAAAAACCTTTTCTTAGGTCTATCATTAAATAAGGTGCTATAATCTTATAAAATAACACGATTAACCTAAGGAATCAAATGGCTACAAAAGCTACTATCTTCAAATCATTTTTAAATATAGCAAACATGGATTCACATTATTATAATGACCATAATTTAACTATTGCTCAACATCCATCAGAAACTGACTTACGTTTAATGATTCGTATTGTTGCATTTATTCTAAATGCTAGTGAGGATTTAATGCTTTGCAAGGGAATTGAGGAAGATAACGAACCTGATTTATGGGAAAAAGATTATGGTGATGATATAAAATTATGGATAGATTTAGGTCAACCTGATGAAAAACGTATAAAAAAAGCTTGCGGTAGGGCTGAAAAAGTCATCATTTATACATATCAAGAAGGTATGGCTGATGCTTGGTTTAAATCAATGGAAAAAGTTATTAAAAGGTTTAAAAACCTATCTGTAGTTCATCTTAATATTGATGGAGATATAGAAGTTTTAGCCCAAAGAGGTATGAACTTACAATGTAATATTACAGATGGAGAGCTCACTTTAATAAGCGATGACAAAAGTGTAATTATTACAAAAAAAGATAGAGATTAATCTATCTTTTTCGTGGGATTTTAATTTATTTAATAAATCTCGCTTCGATTTCTTCAGTACTTAATTCTTGATTTTCTTCATTTAAAAAACCATAAAAATAATTATCAATTCCCAAGGCAACTTCAATAACTAAAATATTTTTATCAGGATAATTTTTTACAAATTTTTCTATTGCTTCAAGAGCAGAATCATTCCAATATTTTTCTAATTCATCGTTATTTCCCACATCACAAAATAAACAATCATCACACATTGAAAATAAGTACTTTCCAGCACCTTCATATATTTCAAAAGAGTTATCTTCGTTATCTAATTTTTCATTAGTAAATGGACAATATAAACTAAATTTCCCAAATTTTTTAGCTTTAATTACAACTTTATTCATCAACAATCCTTCTTTTAGTACAAATAAATACTATTTAATTTATTTAATTATACAGTTTTATTTTAAAATAACTTTTATATTATTCATACTTTTAAAATCAATAAATTCATTTAAAAGTGATACTAGCTGTATTACTTCACTATTTTTCATCCTAATACAACCACTTGATTCATAAGAACCAATTGTTTTTTCATCAATTGTTCCATGTATTCTAAAAGTATCTTTTCCATCAACTCTATGGCTTAAATTTATTTTGGCAGAACCCATATAGTTTAACTTATCGCCCCCTGGAACTAAAAGAGGAAGAGTTATTCCTCTTTTTTTGAAACTTTGTATTGTATCTTGGGTTGGATACCAAATTGGGTTTAATGCTATTGAAGTTACATTTCCTTCACCCAAAGGTTTTTTTATACTTTTTTTTGCAGTTGAAACTTTATAAGTTTTAAGAATTTTAACTCCGTATTTACCTTTTCCACTTACTTTCATAGTGTTATTTGAAGAATCAACTTCAATTATAAGATAATCAAAATATGCAAAATCAGATAAGAGATTATCAACTTTTGGGATTGGAAGAAGTTTGGGTGTATATTTATCAATTATTACAGAACCAAATGACTTAAATTCTTCTAGGATTTTAAACTCTTCTAAATATTTAACCTCATCAAAAAGATTTATTTTTTCTTGTAATTTTTTATTTAAATCAATATATTTAAAATCTTTTTTATTAATATCTTTTAAATCATATTGATGTTTTCTAATAAATGGATTTTGTTTTTTTACAAACTCAGAGGATTCATCCAAAAAACTTTTTGCTTTTGAATATTCAGAAAATGAACCCAAAAATGTTTTATATTTTTGATTTTCATCTTTTACAATAAACGTATCCAAAGAGTGAGTTTTTTTTATATTGTTTTTACAATTAACTGCATTTTCCAAAGTTGTAGTTGTACAAACACATATGGAATATGTTTGTACTTCATTTGAAGATAAAAGAGTTTTAAAAATTAGTATAATAAATAGAAATCTAAACATTAATTTAATCTATTAATTAAAAATATCCAAAATTTCTCTTGTTTTTCTTGATATTCTATAAACTTTATCTTTGATTCTATAAAGGTCTGTATTTTTAATATTTTCATATTTATTTGTATTAATCATTGTTCCAGTCTCCAAAAAACTAAAATCAGCAATCTGCCCTTTTAAGTTACCTACAATAGAAGCCACTTTTTTCATAGAATTATTTGCTTTTTTTTGTATATTATTTTTAGAAGGATGTTTATCTTTTTTCTCAACAAAGTCTTTATAACTTACCATATCAGGGTCTTGTTGTTTTGCGTATAGAGATGTAGTTAATATTCCTATAAATGATAATAAGACAATAATCTTTTTATTAAACATTTTTTTCCTTTTTTTAATTTCAGCATAATATCTAAATAACAGCACCAAAGTAAACTTATTTTTATTTATTCACTTGTTGCTTCATTTATTGATTTCTTAACAGATTTATAGACATTTCCTGATGTATCTTTTGTTACTTCCCAAGCTTGTTTACTATCTTTTTTTAAGCCCATCCATGTGGCACAACCTTGAAATAAAATTATAAGAAATAGTAATAATATAGATTTTGTTATCATGTTAAACTCCTAAATAGTAATTTATAATTCATATTTATATCATTTTTTCATATCAAAATAAATTAACTCCGATTCCCATTCTATTAATATGATTTTAGATACAATTGCCTAAAAATTTTAGGATAATTATGACTGAACAAATAGAAACATCTTTATGCCATATAGCTTCATTTGCACCTTTTGATGATATTACAGGAGCTTCACACTTCCCAATTTACAACACAGGAACTTTTGATTTAAAAAAACAAAAAGGTGATAAGATTTATGACTATACAAGAAGTGACAATCCTACACGTGAAGTTTTAGAAAACCTTTTCACTCATGTTGAAGGTGGAGCTGGTTGTGTTTGTACACATACGGGAATCGCTTGTGTTTCACTTTTATTTGAAACAGTTTTAAAAGCAAATTCTCATATTTTGGTGGAAGCTGATTGTTATGGTGGAACATTTAGACTTTTAAAAATCTTTAAAGAAAAATACAATGTTACAGTTCATTTTGCAAATTTCTTAGATTTTGAAATGTTAGAGCATATTTTGGCAACAAATAATATTGATTTAGTTTTATGTGAAAGTCCCACAAATCCAGGACTTAAAATCATAGATTTAGAAGTTGTTGCAAATCTTTCTCATAAATATAATGCTTTATTTGCAGTTGATAATTCCCTTGCTACTTTTATTTCTCAAAGACCTTTGGATTTGGGAGCTGATTTCTCACTTTTTTCAACTACAAAATATATTTCAGGACATGGAAGCGTAGTTGCAGGTGCAATTGTTGCTGCAACAAAAGAGTTAAGTGAGCAAATCCACTATTATGCAAATGCCCATGGAAGAAGTCAAAATCCAATGGATGTTTTTTTGATAAGTTTAGGAATTCCAACGCTAAAAATTAGAATGATTGAACATGAAAAAAACTCTATTTTTATAGCAAAATATCTTGAAAAACAAGATTACATAAAAAGTGTAACTCATCCAGCCCTTCCATCTCATCCTCAATATAAATTGGCAAAAAAACAGATGAAATATATTCCAGGTGTTTTTTGTGTTGATTTTACAAGTATTGAATTAGCTGAAAAATTTATTGAAAATACAAAAATATTTGGTGAAAAATGCTCTTTTGGAAGTCCTGATAGTAGAGTTGAAATTCCAGCAAAAATATCTCACGCATCTTTTTCTAAAGAAGAATTAGCTGCTATTGGAATAAGTGATAGTACGGTTAGATTTTCTATTGGTTTAGAAAGTGTGGAAGATTTAATAAAAGATATAGAACAAGCAGTAAAGTAGAAAAGTATAGATGAATAATAATAGCCTTTTTAGTGCCATTCCTTGTGGAGAAACCCTACCTTTAAATAACATTCATGCAGTTTCTGTGTCAATGCCTTCTTTGCAAGATGTGATTGATTACGAGGAACAAACTCCAGAAATTTTGGAAAAAATCACAAGTGCTTATCCGCGATTTGTAATGCACCCTTATTTAAAAGAATTAGCAAAACATATAAAAGAAAAATACGACATAAATGAGGCTTATGAAGTTGTACTTTTAAGTTCTCAAAAAGCAGTTGAAGTTGTAAGTAGCAAATATTTTATTCATAATAAGATAGAAATAAACGAACCTTTTGGCGTTATTTTGGTTCAAAATGGAACTTCTCAATTGCAAAAGGTTTTAAAATTTATTCAACATGTGGGATATAACCTCTCTTCAAGATTGGCTGAGGATTATTTATTTGAAGTGGGACTTATTGAAAAAAAACATATTGAAGAACTAGAAGATAAAAAAAATGCTTATGAAATTTTGACTTCAAATCTAGCACTTGCATATAATCAACCCACATCAAATATTTGTTTAACGCCTTCTGGAATGAATGCGGTTTATTGTGCTTTAAGAGGTTTAAAAACAATTCAATCAAAAAATGGGAAAACAAAACTAATCCAACTTGGTTGGTTATATTTGGATACGATGAATATTGTTGAACATTATTTTGATGAAAATAAAATATTTTATGACATAAATAATCTTGATTTATTAGAAGATTATTTAAAAATAAATGCCCATACAATTTCAGCAATTATTACTGAAATTCCTACAAATCCACTGCTTCAAACGGTTGATTTGCCTAGATTAAAAACTCTTTGCTTAAAATATAATATTGTTTTAGTAATAGATGCAACTTTTGCAACACCATTTAATTTAGATTTAAAACCTTATGCGGATATTTATGTGGAGTCTTTAACAAAATTTGCTTGTGGAAATGCCGATGTTTTAATGGGTGCGATTATTTTAAATGAGAACTCAAAAATATCTGCTATTTCTCAAGAATTTTTTAAACACGCTGATATGCCATATATAAAAGATATTCAAAGACTAGCTTTTCAAATAAAAGATTATGAAAAAAGAGTAAATCTTATCTCACAAAATACAAAAAAACTTGTTGAGTATTTTCAAACAGCACCTTTTATAGATGAAATTTTTTATTGTTTAAATCCAAAATATGCTTCAAATTATCAAAAACTTATGATTGATGAGAACTCATATACAGGAATAGTATCAGTTACTTTTAAAAAAGATTTCAAAGAAGTGTATGATAAATTAAACTTTGCAAAGGGACCTAGCTTAGGGACTGAATTTACACTTTTGATGCCATATACATATTTGGCACATTATGATTTAGTAACTTCAAAAAGTGGAAACGAATTTTTAAATCAAATTGGACTTCCTATAAATCTTTTAAGAATCTCTGTTGGATGTGAAAATATAGATGAAATTATAAACGAGTTTGAAAAATTAAAAGACTAATCAACAAATAGCCGAAAATTGGCTATTTTATAACAACTCTTGAAACTCCTTTTTAAACTCATCTTCCATCTCAAAGTTATAAAAGGGTAATCCTAATATCTTATAACACTGATTTTCATAAAGAGGTAATCTTTCTTCATTTATATCTTCTAAACTGATTTTATTTTCATTTGTGCATTTTGTAATATCTTTTAAAAAATCATTTTTCCATTTTTCACTACTATTTTCAAAACCGTCTTTTTCATCTTTTGCCCAATCTCCTTTAGGTTCACAAAAAATTTGATAAATTGATTCTTTTTTGTCTTTTAAAATTAAAATAAAATCAGGCTCAAACCTTGCCCCATCTCTTGCTTTATCAAAACTATAAATTTCAAATGATTTTTCATTTCTTATAAGTTTTATATCTTCATACATATTTTGTAAATCAGGAATAACAGTTTTTATAAACTCCACAAAATGCTGTTCTTCTGTAGTACATTCATGGGGTTCAAAAATATACCAATCTTCAACTCTTGAAATTTTTGCAACACTATCTTTTAATTTTAATAGTTTTATAGCTGGTATTTTTAGATTTATTCTATGTGGATAAAATCTTAAACTTCCTACTTTTGTGGTATTGTTTTTGATAATCTTTTTTTCAAGTTCATCTAAAACTTTTAGAATAAATTCTATTTTTATTTTATCATTTAAAGTAAACTCTTTTGTAGTATGAAAGACTATTTCAATATCTCCTAAATAATCAGTTTCTTTTATAAAGTCATTTATACTTTTTAGATTTTGGAAATATCTCTTTAAATTTGAGAAATAAAAAAATGGTTTTTTATTGATAGCAACTCTTACAATATTTGGATCAATTTCTTTTATTTTGAATTTATTTGAAAAATCAAAATTACTATCTTGAATTTCTTCCTCATCATAAACTTTTAATTCCCTGCTTTGATTATCAATGTAAAATTTTTTAGTTTTATAAGAGCTTACATAATCACTAATTGATAAAATATTTGATTTATCTTGTTTAATTTGCTTATTTGTGAAAATATAACCATATTTATAAAAATCACTTTGTAAAAAGTTTTCTTTTACTTTTAATTGAATAGTTTTATATTCATCTTCATTTATATCAATAAGCCCTATTTTTACAAGCTCTTTTTTTATTGCGTTTATATAATCACTTTGATTGATACTATGAAAATACATCTCTTCAAGTATTTTGGCTTTTTCATTTGGGTATTTATCAAATTTTCTTTTATATTTATCATTTTCTTCATATTCAAATGGGAAATATCTAGCACCTCTTCCAATTAATTGAGCTTCACTTATTGTGCTATTTGCTGTTTTTTTTGCTTCATCTAGTTTTACAATATCAAAAAGATTTAAAACATCCCAACCCTCATTAAGTATATCAACTGCAAAAATTGCTCTTATTGGATTTTTTGGATTTTCTAAACTATTTAAGTATTTTAATTTTTCCTCTTTATCTTTTATTTTTGAGTGAATTACCAAACAACTATCTTTTCTAAATCCATATTTAATAGCATTTATAAAACTATTTATATCTTCAATTTTTTCTTTTAGTTTAAGAATAGCTTCAAGGGTCGATTTTTCAAAAATTTCATTTATTTCATTAACAGATAAATTTTCAATAAGTTTTATAAAATCTTTATACAGATTATCTATATTTTCGGTGTTTTTAACTGTTTTAAAAAGTATTACAGGTTTAATTACTCTATTTAAAACATCACTTGCAACAATTCTTCTATATTCACTAATTAAAACAGCTTGAAGCATTCTTTGGTTATCTGTTAGATTATCACTTATAAGTTTTATATCTTTGCTATATCCATCATCTCTAAACTTCTTAAGAGCATAATCATAAATGATTTTATCTTTATATTTTAAAGCGATATTTTTATCTTCTAAATCTTGTGTTGCGGTAAATTCCAAAAGAATATTTTCTTTATTTGCTTTTAATAAATTCGTTGTAGTTTTTTCCCAGTTTTTTTCTGCATCTTTTTGAGTTTTTGTGCTTGTATTTAGATGATGGGCTTCATCTGCTATTAAAACTATTTTTCTATTTTCAAAGTCATTATAAGTGATTGAGTTTTCTTTTATAGTTGTTTCTAAATCTCCATGAAGTTTATTTATAGTTGTGAAAAGAATATTTATATCATCTTTTTTGGATACATCAAATGTATCTGTAATTTCATTTACATTTATTTCTTTGTTGTTTATGATTATTTTTTCATTAAATAGATATTTTAAAGAATATTTATTTAGAAGGTTTTCTTTTGTTTTTGTAATAATATTTTGAGTATTTACGAAAAATATAAAATCTCTATAACCTTTTTCATATAAATATAAAATGGTTGAAGCAATAATATTTGTTTTTCCACTTCCTGTTGCCATATGAAAAAGAAGATGTTTATTTTCTAAAGCTTGATATTTTTTATTAATCTGCATAAAATATATAAAATTTTCTAAGGCTTTATTTTGATAATCTCTTAGAGGTTGTTTGATATTTTCAGTAATCGAAAAAGGAATATCTATATAATTGCCCTCTTCTATTCTGCCTTGAATTTTTGATTCTATTTCTTGATGAAGTAAACTACTCATTTTCTATTCCATAAAATGCTTTATTTATGGCTATTTCTTCTTTTGAAATTTTGTAACTTTCGTCTTCTATTTCACTTATTGGAAGATATTGCATATTTTTATTTAATGCTCCTATTTCAGCATCTTTAAAAGTATCAATTTGTTTTAGTTCTGCATAGACAAAATCATTTTGTTCATTTTTTTTAATAACTTTTTTTACTCTTTCACAAGTTATATTTTCAACATAATCCATTTGTTCTATCAAAATAAATCGTAAATTTTTATTTAAATCTTTATTAATGTCTAAAACCGCATGAGCTGTTGTTCCACTTCCTGCAAAAAAATCCATTACAATAGCATTATCTTCAATTTGAATAATTTTAATTATATGTTCTATAAGTTCTTTTGGTTTTGAAAATGAGAAATCTATATTCATACTACTTAAAGTTGATGTTGCTGTAGAATTTGTAAAATTGTCAAACAAATTAGATGGAATATTTCCTTTTTCTTGGGCATCTTTTAAATATCGTTTTGTATAAACATTCCATTTAGATTGATTGCCATTTTCATCAATAAGAGGAGAATTAGGAGTTTCTTTAAAAACCAATAAATCTTTTTGTTTTAAATAACTATCAACACCCCATCTCCATACACCATCAAATTGTGTTTTCGGAGTTATATTATTTCCATCTTTTTTAATATCTGGAAATATATTTCCTTTTGGTATAACTAAACTTCCATCTGGACACTCAACATAATATCTTTGATTTACACATCCTCTCATTGGGTCTAGTGATGATTGATATAAAGATTTACTATCTTCATATTTTTCACCTTTTCTTTTTCCCTCTATTTCTATTTTTTTAAATTTACTTTCATCCACTCCTACTTTAAAGCCTGATAAATATTGTTTGTCTTTTGCATAACACAATATATAATCTAATGCTGGTTTAAAAAAAGTTCCTTTATCACTACCTTTTTTTTGTACTCTTGAAACAACTCCTAATCTATTATTTGGAAATATTTCATTCATAAGTATTTCCATATAAGCTTGAGAATCTTCACCAATATGAACAAAAATCACTCCTTCATCATTTAAAAATTCTTTTGCTATTTCAAGTCTATTTTTCATAAATGTAAGCCAAGTTGATAATTTAAAATTTGAGTTATACGAAAAAGTATCAGAATCTCTTTTTTCATTAAAGTAATATGGTGGGTCAATATATATTAACTTCACACATCCTGCAAACTTCTTTTTTAAGCTATGAAGTGCGATTAGATTATTCCCTTTGATTATCAAATTATCATTTTCTTTTATTTCACAATTTTCTTTAACACCATTTTTAGAATATCTTTTAATATTTGTAAGAACTTTTGGTTCAAAAAGTCTATCAATCTCATCGCTTGAAAGTATCTCATTATAAAAAACCTCTTTTTTCTTGTCATCATCTTTTGTTTGCCCACCTTCTAAAACACAATCTTTGTGAGGAAATGCTAAAACAATATCATCAAATTTTTTTATAAAATTGTCTTTTCTTATTAAGCCTATTTTGTTCGAATAGGCTGTATATGAACCGTTTTTCATATAGTCATTTAGAGTAAAAAACTCTATAAGTTTGTTTTGATTCAAGACATAAATATCATCAATTTGAGTAAAAAACTCTTTTTTTGCTTTTTCATCATCTTTTAAAATCTTTATAAGTTCAATATCTATTTTTTCTATGGATTCTAAAATTTTAGGGATATCTAAATTTCCATCACTATCACTAAATTTTTCTGAATTTTTAAATAGATTTTCTATATGTTGTTTAAAGCTTAAAATATCCAATTATTTTCCTTACATAGTAATTACTAGTTGAGAGAAAAATTATATCTTATTAAAATTAAAAAATAGTAACTACTAGGTATAATTTGAAAACAGTTGAAGATTTAGAAGAAAGTCAAATAGATGATTTTTATAAAATAATTGGTTCTAATGTTAAAAAGATAAGAAATGAAAGAGGACTTACTCAATTACAACTTTCACAAGCATTAGGTCATAAATCTGTTGGACTTGTTTCACAAAGTGAACTCTATCTTAAAAAACAACATTTTAATCTCAAACATTTATATCAATTAGCTTATATTTTAGATTGTAATGTCGAAGATTTTTTACAATAACCTTAGAATGAAAAAACAATAAAAAAGCCCCACCAAAAGGCAAGGCTTTTTTATTGTCCTACAAGGAACGAGCAAAGAAGTCTAAACTTCCAGAGCTAATACTTAAAAATATTATAGAAAAATTTATCTAAAATCACACAAACCAAATTTTCTCAATCCCCTCTTTTGCTTCATTTTAGCCTCTCTAAAACTTCCAAAGCTTCCATCTCAAATTTTGAAAAAGCAAACCACTTTTTACCCAAATCTTTAAGACTAGCTCCAATGTGATAAATCTCTTTTTTATCAATAATAAGAAATCTATCATGAGCTTTTTTGAACTCTTTTAGTTCTATATTTTTATATTGAGAGCTATATTTTTGAAAATCTAAATTCAACTGTTTTGAGATACTTTGTGTATATATTTTTATTTGTAAATTTTGATATTTGCTAAAAAGTGTAAATACTGTATCATCAATATAATTATCTACTAGCAACACTTCACTTTTTGCACTCTTAAGCAAATCATTTATAAAGGCATAGGCATCATAAATTTGTCCATCATAAAATATCCCTTCACTAGGTTTTTTGACTTTGTTTTCTAGTGCATCAAAAAGTTTATCAAAGTTGTTATCGTGTAAAGATAATCTTTGTTCAATTCTTTCAAACCTTTCATAAGCAATGATGTTTTGTGATATGATTTTTCTCATATTTACAAAAGCTTCTATAATTTGAATGCTTATTTTAATAGCAATATCACTTCGTAAAACAGCTGAAAGCATCGATACACCCTGCTCTGTAAATACATAAGGTAAATATTTTCTATGCTTCCCACGAGCATTTTCTAAGGTGCCAAATTGGAACCTTAAAGAATCTTTTGAACTTAAGTTGTCAGATTGAGACCTCAAGTTTTCGTACTCTTCTTGTGTAAGTTGAAATCTAAAACTTTGAGGAAATCTCTCTATATTTCTATTAACTGCACGATTCAAATTTTTGGTTTCTACATTGTAAAGGTCTGCTAAATCTCTATCAAGCATCACTTGAAGTCCACGAATAGTGTAAATTTTATCTTGTAGGTTTTGTTTATCTATTGTTGCTATTTCATTCATCGCTAAGTCCCAACTATTTATTTTTTTAATCATATCAAATGAATCTATTTTGATTTAAAAATATGACATTTTGCAATATAAAATCACACAAACCCAATTTTCTTAATCTCCTCTTTTACTTCATTTTAAATATTTTATATATTCTTTAACAAATCATTTACAAAAATATTCATCCTATTAACTGCAAATATTTTATTTCCCAAGTCCTTAAAACTTGCTCCAAAATGATATACAGTTTCGTCACAAATGAGAAATCTATCATGAAATTTTTTACTGATTTTTACTTCCAGATTAGTATATTGTTTATTGTATTTTTGAATATCAAGTTGTAATTCTTTGGATATATTTTGAGTAAAAATAGTAAATTTTACATTTTGATTTTTTGAAAATAAGTTTAATATTGATTCATCTACATGATTATCAATCAAAGTAATTGAGACTTTTGCACTTTTTATTAAATCTGATAAAAGCACATAAGCATCAAATATTTGCCCATTAAAAAATATTCCGTGTTTGATTTCTAATGTATTATTTTTGATGTGGGATTTGATAATCTGTATATCATTTTCAAGAACGGTTAATCTTTGTTCTGTAATTTTATGAGTATTAATAACATAACCATTTTGAATATAATTTTTAAGCACAGAGCTTGCCCATTGTCTAAAATGGATAGCTTTAGTAGAACTTGTTCTATAACCTACTGCTAAAACAATATCTAAATTATAATACTTAATATCTCTTGTTTGTGTTTTATCTGATAGTGAACCATGTTTTGTGGTATGTGCAAAATTTGCACATACCACTTTTTCATCTAATTCATTATCTTTAAAAATATTTTTAATATGTTTTGATACAACACTTCTATCTATATCAAAAACTTTTGCAATATCATTGATACTAGCCCAAATAGTATCCTTATCAGCAGATATTTTTAACTCTATCTCACCATTTTCATAGACAACTATATCTGATATTGTTTCCATGTTTAATACTCCTAAATTTTATACATACAAAACAATAACATAAAATTTTATTTTTCTTAAAAAATATAACAAATTGCAATATAAAATCACACAAACCCAATTTTCTTAATCCCTTCTTTTGCTTCATCTTGAATATTTTGCATATTAGAAACCACATGGCACCACTTTTTGCAAAAGTTCTCTTGTATCTTTATCATTTGTTTCTAGTTTTTCAAGTCGTTTGATGATATCAAAGTATGGTACAGATTGATTTTTTAGTCTCACAAAAGTTCGCATAATTGTTAAACTCACATCTGTTGCAACTTTACTTTTTAAAACTGTTGAAAGCATATAAACTCCATGCTCTGTAAAAACTTTCACTTTTGATGGATTAAATTTAAGCTTTTGTATGTTATCACATTTTGTGATAAGCTCATTTTTTTCACTCTCAGTCAATTCAAACATCAAATCACTTGGAAATTTTTCTATATTTCTTTTCACAGCTTGATTTAATGCTCGTGTTTCTACCTGATAAAGTTCTGCTAAGTCTTTATCTATCATCACTTGAATACCTCTTATAATAAAAATTTTATCATCAAGAGCAATATTATTTAGAATTTGATTTGTTTTTTCCATTTTATTTACCTTACAATTTAATTCCAAAAACAATAACATAAAATTTTATTTTTATCTAAAAACATAACAAATTGCAATATTTATAAAAGAAAAAAACTCTGAACTTAAAGCCCAAAGATTTCAATATGATTATATAAAATTATTAAATATTTCTTGTAAAAATTTTATGCTACAATAAAGAACTAAGATTTATACAAAAGGAGAGTTTGATTATGCAAAGAGAAGTTGTAATAGACAAGTTAAAAAGTGTTAAATCAAAATACCAACAAGATGGTTTTAATATAATTGCACTTTTTGGTTCATACGCTACAAACTCCCAAAATAACTCAAGTGATATAGACTTACTTTATGAAGTAGACAACTCTTTTTTAGAAAAATACAAAGGCTTTAAATCTGTCTCAAAAGTGCTACAGATACAAGAAGAACTGTCGTCATTATTTCATACTAAAGTTGATTTAACCTCTCCATCGGGACTCAATCAAAGAATCAAAGAGGAAATAATATCGAAGGCTATTTATGTCTAAAGACATTCAAAGAATCACAACTATAATAGAAAAAATTACCCATATTCAAAATATTGTTTTAAAATTTGATGGGAAAGTATCAAAAGCTTTAAAAGATGCAGAAGTGTTCCGTCCAGCTATTTTGATGCATCTTGTTGCTATTGCAGAACAATTTGATAAATTAAAAAAAGTAGATTCATCACTTATTAAATATTTCTCATCAGATGATTTAAAAGGTGTTTATGATATTCGAACATTTATAGCTCATGACTACGATGGCGTTAATTTATCTATAATCGAAACCGCAATAAGATATGGACTACCTGAATTATTGAAGTTGTGCAATGATATTTTAATTTCTAGTATGAAATCTTAATAACTAAAATCACACAAATCAATCTCTTTAATCTCCTCTTTTAGTTCTATATTTTTATATTGAAAGTTATATTTTTGAAAGTCTAAATTCAACTGTTTTGAGATACTTTGAGTATATATTTTTATTTGAGATTTTAAGTACTGATGTTGCCCATTGTCTAAATTTTATTGCTTTTGATGAAAAGGATATAATATTAATTGTAGAATTAATAAAACTAAAAAGAACCACTAATGAAAAATAGCATAACAAGCAGATATGACAAAAACTCAAATAATGAACTTGTAATAAATATTTCAGCAGCAAAAGTTGAAGATTTATTTGAAGATTATGATAAAAAATCTACTTTTATAAAAAAAGATTTAAAAGAATCTTTAGAAAAATATCTGATTCAAAGTGTTGAAGAAATAGGAAATCATCCTTTTATTATTAAATTTTATTTTGATGAAATATCAAATGAAGAATCAAATAAAAAAGTGAGAAATAGTATAAAAGATTATTTTGAATATTTGCAATATTGGGAACAAAAAAAGATGAAAGAACAGATAAAAAACTCTTTTATTTTTCTTATTATTGGTTTTGTTTTTGTCTCAATATCTTTTAATTTAGCTGAAAACGAGGAGTTTTATATCAGACTTATTTCCGAGGGAGCTATGGTTGGAGGTTGGGTTTCACTTTGGGAAGCTTTAGCAACAGTGTTGATTAAATGGTTGCCATCAAGAAATAAATTAAAAATATTTAAAAATATTTTTAATTCAAAAATAGAATTTAACTAAATCGCTCTTCTTAAATTATGAAATAATAGAAACAATTATCTGTTAGTTGAAAAATGTTAGAATAAATAAAAATTAAAAAATAAGAATACCTATGATACAACAAGCAAAAAAAGAAAATATTACAAACCTTTCACTACTTATTTTAAATGCCATTGGAACAATAGCAAATACCCTAACGGGAGAAAATGAAAGAAATAAAATCTTAGAAACATTAGATTTATACATATCAATGGATATAAATAGAATAAGTTACAATAATATTTACACTTATAAAATAGAAAATGAATTAGCAGGATTGATAATAGCTTATAATTCAAATAAGATAAAAGAACTTGATACTCCTATTTTAAACCATTTAAAATCAAAAAATATGTTTTTAAAAAGCTTTGATAAAGAGTGTTTTAAAGATGAATTTTATATTGATACAGTAAGTGTTTTTGAAAAGTTTCAAGGAAATGGAATAGCAAAAGAGTTATTTATTTTTATTGAAAAAAAAGCAAAAGATTTAGGCTTCAAAAAAATATCTCTTTTAGTTGATTTTGAAAACCAAAAAGCTTTGAAACTTTATGAAAAAATAGGCTTTAGAAAAAATAGTATTTTAAATGTATCAAAACATAATTATCACCATATGATAAAAATGCTTTGATAAAAAATCTAAATAAAAATCAAAAACTATTTGAATTTAATAAAAGTAATAATCCTAATATAAACATAAAAATTGGTGCAAGAATTTCTAAGATATTTTTAATTTTTTCCGATTTTTCTGATACTTTTCCTAAAGAAACTCCCAAAAATGAAGAAGCAAAAATAATTATAGCCATACCAAGACTAATGGCAATACTAGCTAATAACACAGAAAAATATGTTTTTAATAAAAATGCATAAACAAATAATAAAACAGTCCCAGGGCATGGAATAATCCCTGCTGTTAATACAAAAAGTAAATCTTGTTTTTTCTAGCTTTTGTATCAATGATTGGTTTATTTGCACTTGTTTTTACAAAATTCATAGTAGATGAATTTGTAGAAAAACTTGTACTTTTCAAATCAATATTACAAGAACAACATGAATATGATTTTTTATTTAACTTTCTATATAAAATATATAGTGCCAAAAACATAATAATAACAGCAGATAAGGCTGTAATATAAGAAATAGAATCTTCCATAAATCTATTTAAAACACTTTGAAGTACAAATACAGAAACTAACACTAAAATTAATGCCCCAATAATATGTACAAAAGCCGTTGCAAGAGAAATTACAAAAGCTTGTAAATACGTACTTTTTTGAGCAGAAAAATATGAAAATACCAATGCTTTACCATGTCCTGGTCCAAGAGCGTGTAAAACTCCATATAAAAACGAAGCTATCAAAAGAAAAAATAGTGCAAATTTATCTTCACCTTTTTCTATATCAAGTAAATATTTTTTTATATTTTGAGTAAATTTATTTAATAGATTTTCATCTTTGATTTTTGATTCTTCAATCTTTGTTTCTTCTACAACTTGTTTTGGTTCTGGATTTTTTATTTTTTCATCAATAATCTTTTCTACTTTTATTTCTTCTTTTTCTTGCTCTTGAAAAATAGGTAAAGAAGAATCATTTATAGTAAAAGAAACATCATTTATATTTGTTTGTTTTGTGATTTTATAGGGAATATTAAGTAACTGTTTTTTCTCATCAAAGATTATAAAAAAGTAGTTTTCATTATCAAATATATATATATTTAAAATATTTTTATCATAAAGTTTGTAATTTAAATCAATATTATATTCAAAACTCAAAATAGCATCTTTATAATTCATTTTATAATTTTTTATTGTAAAAGGATTTGATTTTTCATTTATTTGTTTATCATAAGATATTTTTGTTAAGAAATTTTTAGGTTTTAAATAGGCTATTAAAGCATCTTCGATTAGTTTTAATTCTTTTTCATTAAAACTAGCATTCAAATCCAAATCATATAATTGGAATAACTCTTTTGTAAACTCAGGGGCAAAACTCCAATTCACATAAAGTGTTTTTATATGAGTTTTATCGGCTTTTATGGAAGTTGTTACATGGGTTTTTGGTGTATAAACAGAACATAAAGAGCAGGCAAAAACCATGCTCTTTAAAAGTAAAAATAGAAATAAATATTTTATCATTTATAACTGTTTGCTATTTCATTTGCAACTTTTTGCAAATTTTCATTCCAATTATCTGATAATGGGTCAATTGCAACTACATTGGCACCAATATTTTTAGAAATTGCTTGTGCGCTTTTTTGTGAAAATTGAGGAGATACAAAAATAATTTTTATATCATGTTTTTTTGATTCTTCAATTAATTCTACTAATTCATTTGGTTTTGGTTCTTTACCTTCTATTTCAATAGAAATTTGTTCTAAGTCATATCTTTTTGCAAAATATCCCCAAGAAGGATGAAATACCATAAATGCTTTATCTTTATGTGGTGCTAAAATAGTTTTTATATTTGAATCTAAAGTTTCAAGTTCTTTTAAAAACTCTTCATAATTTGTTTTGTAAAAATCACTATTTGCTGAATCGATTTTAATCATAGCTTCATAAATATTTTTTGCTTGAATTTTCACAAGAACTGGGTCAAGCCAAATATGTGGGTCTAAACCTGAATGGTCGTGTTCTTCGTCTTTCTCATCTTTGTGTTCTGCAACTTCCTCATGCTCATGTTTTGCCATTTCGATTTTTTCAACACCAATTGTTGTATCTACAAACAAAGTATTTTTTGCATTTTGTTTAAATTTTTCAATCCAATTTTTTTCGGTCGCATCACCAATTAAAAAATAAACTTTTGAAGCAACTAAAGATTTCATTTGAGATGGTTTTGGCTCAAAATTATGTGGAGAAGCACCTGGTTTTACCATAACATTTATAGTAAATTTATCTTTTACTATTTTTTCAACAAAATATTTTTGAGGTAAAATATTTACTGTTAATTCTTGTGTTGAAGCATTTAAAAATGAAAACATAACAATAAATAAAAATATAATTTTTTTCATAAAATTCCTTTATTCTTGCAACAAAGTTGCAGTTTTGCGAATTTTAATTAAATTTCTCTTTAATGCAACTTAGTCGTAAAAATAAAAAGTAAGTTTAAAATTAAATTGCTATAATATTTACCATGGATAAAATAAATAACTTAACAAACATTACAAATATCAAACTAACAAGCGCTAGAAAATCTATCTTGGAGCTTTTGATAAATTCAAATAAACCTTTGTCGTATGAAGATATGAAAGACAATATTTCTATGGATAAAGCAACTTTTTATAGAAATATAACAATTTTTGAAGAAGAATCTCTTATAAGTTCATTTGAATCAAATGATAAAAAAAGATATTTTGAAATTTCAAAAACTCCTCATTCACACTTTATTTGTTCATCATGTTCAAAAATTGAGTGCATTCACAAAAAAATTGATTTTAACTTACCTGAGTATAAAATTGAAAATATAATAATAAAAGGTATTTGTAAATATTGTTTAAATAAAAAGGAAGAAAATGCTTAAAAAGTTTTTAATTATTGAGGATTTTATCTCAAAAGAAGCACTTAGTGGGATATTACTATTTCTAGCAACAATTGCTGCTGTGATTGTTGCAAATTCGGCTTTAGGACAAAGTTATCATGATTTATGGCAAATGCCATTAGGAATTACACTTGGTGATAAAACAATGTCTATGAGTTTAACATATTGGATTGATGATGGGCTTATGGCTTTGTTTTTTCTAATGGTTGGTCTTGAAATCAAAAGAGAAATGGTAATAGGTGAACTTTCTTCAGTGGCAAAAGCTTCATTTCCAATAGTTGCAGCAATTGGGGGAATGGTAGTTCCAGCTCTTATTTATGTGGCTTTAAATACTGATAATCCTTTAGGATTTGGTATTCCAATGGCAACTGATATTGCTTTTGCTCTTGGTATTTTAATGCTTTTAGGAACAAGAGTAAACCCAGCTTTAAAACTATTTTTAGTGGCCCTTGCTGTTGTTGATGACTTAGGAGCTGTTTTAGTTGTTGCTACCGTTTATACAAGCGAAATAAAAGCTGAATACTTTATTCATGCAGGTGTTACTTATGCTCTTATTTGGTTATTAAACTATTTGGGTGTAAAAAAGATTTTACCTTATTTGATTTTAGGTATTTTTTTATGGATATTTATCCATGAAATTGGGATTCATGCAACAATCGCTGGGGTTTTATTAGCTTTTGCAATTCCTATTAGTTCAAAAATAAATGAAGATAAATTTATTGAAAAAACAAGAAATTCAGTAAATGAATTTGAGAAACACATGGATCCAATTCCTGTTTTAAATCACCATCAAATAGATGCCCTTGAAGATATTGCCCATGGATATGATAAAGTTCAAAATCCTTTAGTAAGACTTGAACATAATTTACATGGTTTATCTGCATTTTTTATCATGCCTTTATTTGCATTTTCAAATGCTGGTGTTATTATTGATTTCTCTACAATAAATGCAAATTTAATGATTGTTTTAGGTGTTGTTTTAGGATTGGTAATAGGAAAACCAATTGGTATTTTTGGATTTACTTATTTAGCTACTAAAATAGGAATTATTAAAAAACCAGATGAAATTTCATGGGGTGATGTAATTGCAGTTGGATTCCTAGGTGGAATTGGATTTACAATGTCTATTTTTATTACCCATCTTGCTTTTAGCGATGAAACAATTATAGCAGCGGTAAAATTAGGAGTATTTACAGCTTCATTTATAGCAGCAATAATTGGAGTTACTCTTATAATGTTGAAAAAGAAAAAAGCGTAAATACGCTTTTTTCAAGCCTTTTAAATACTACTTATTTTGATATAATTCCCAATGACAAAACTACTAAAAAATACTCTATTTGAAAATGTTACCCATATAAATGAAAGTTTTTCAAAACACTATCATGATACATACACAGTGGGACTTACATATGATGGAGTATTAAAAACATATAATTCAAATAAAAGTTTTGATTTTTATAAATATTCAGTTCGAATAAATAACCCAAATGAAGTACATGAAGGAATTAGTAAACACTGGTCTCACTCAAATTTTTATCCTACAATTGAATTATTATCAAATTTATATGAGCAAATATTTTTTGAAAAAAAAATACCTTTTTTTGAAAATCATATTATCAATGATAAAGTTTTATTTTTCAAACTTCATAATTTTTTTGATGCATTTTTTAAAAATGAAGATGAAATTTTAATAGAAACTTTTTTGATTGATTCATTGTCATATTTAATACTTCATTTTACAAAATATACAAAAAACTATAATGATATTTTTGATAATAAACTTATTGTAAAAAAATCATTAGAACTTATAAATGATTGTATTGATGAAAATATCAGCCTTGATACTTTAGCTTTAAATTGTAATCTTAGCAAATACCATTTCTTAAGGGTTTTCAAAAAAGAAATAGGATTAACTCCACACTCTTTTATAATAAATGAAAGATTAAATCGAGCAAATAATCTAATCAAAGAAGGAATTACAATTAGCGAAGCCAGCTTACTTGTAGGATTTAATGATCAATCACATTTTACAAGAAATTTTAAAAAATATTTTGGATATACACCTACTCTACTTCAAAAAAATAGCAATATTATTCTATAATTAATTACTTATTTTATATACAATTGTTCTATAAAAATTACAAAAAGAATAACAATGACACTAGCAAATAAAAATATATTTTATTTTATGATGGTTTTAGCCATGGCAGGATGGGGTGCATCTTGGGTAAATGCAAAAGTTTTAAGCTCTTATATAAATGAGTATGAAATGATGTTTTTAAGAAACTTTTTTACAATTATTACCTTAGCTCCAATTTTAGTAATCACTAAAAAATATTTCTATTCAAATACAAAAAGTCTTATTTTGGCTTTTATAGCAGCGATTGTTATGATTGTGTATTTAAAATTTTATTTTTTAGGTGTAAAGTTTGGAACAGCAAGTCTTGGAGGTGCTTTGGTTACTACATTAATTCCTATTAATACTTTTATTTTAATGGCTTTGTTTTTTAGTAAAAAACTTGAAAAAAAAGATATTTTTGCTCTAATTCTTGGAATGTTTGGAGTTTTAACTATTTTAAATATTTGGACTTTTTCATTTGAAGAAATATTTACAGAACATAACTTATATTTTTTAGCTGCATCTATTTTATGGCCAATATTCACAATAATTTCTTCAAAATCAACAAAAACTTCACCTTTAGTTTTTTCATTTTATATGTATGTTTTTATGACTATTTTACTTTTAATATTTTTTGTTGAACCTGTAAAAATGAATTATGCTAGTTTTGATTGGATTTTTTGGGCAAATATTTTATGTGTTGCTGTTGTTTCAACTACTTTTGCAACTTCAATTTATTTTATTGGAATTGAAAAATTAGGAACAAATGAAGTTAGTTCATTTATCTTTTTAGTTCCATTTTTTGCCATTAGTTTAAGTGTTATTTTCTTAAAAGAGCACATAAGTTATTCGATTATTTTTGGTACAATCATGACTTTAATTGCTGTTAAAATACTAAACAATATTCAAATATTTAAAAAGAAAGAAAAACTTGCATAAAAATAATAAAAAGTTAAATACATTTACCCTTTCAGGGCTTATTATTGGTCCAATTTTAGGTTCAGGTGTTATTTTACTTCCTTCAATGCTTTATAATAAAATAGGAAATTATTCACTTATAATCTGGGCTATGATTTTAAGTTTAGGTTTTATTTTTGCTCTAATATTTGGAAAATTAGCTATTTTGTTTCCAGGTGATGGTGGAGTTTCCCTTGCTACAAAAGAGGCTTTAGGGAAAAAATATCAACTACTAACCTCTTTTTATCTTATTTGTGCTGTATTTTTTGGGCCTGTTGCTGTTTTATTAATTGCAGGTCAATTTATAAAACCATATTTTCCTGATATTTCTGTTGTAAATTTAGGCTTTTTTATTTATATAATTACTTACTCTTTATTACTATTTAAAATTGATTTTATTGGTAAATTAATGCTAATTGTAAGTTCAACAATTACTATAATATTTTTAATTTCAAGTATAAATATTTTACTTCAAACAAATAGTTTTTCTTTAGTAATTCCCTCTTTAGAATTATCGCAAATTGGATACTCTTTTTTATTGGCCTTTTGGGCAATTGTTGGATGGGAAGTCATTGGAAATTATTCAAATGAAGTAAAAGAAACAAAAACCCTAACAAATGCTGTTATTTTTTCTGCAATTGTAGTTTCTTTGGTTTATATTTTGATTTGTCTTGCTATTTTATTTGGAGATTTTGAAAAAAAAGCTCTTGAGAGTTTTAAGTTAATTTGGCTAATTGAACCTATTTTTAAATCATACTCAAATCTTATATTATCAAGTATTTCTTTGATTTTGTGTATTGGAACTTTGATTTTATTTGTAGGCGGAGTAGCAAGGCTTATATCATCCCTAAAACTAACAAACTACACTTCAAAACACCTAAATAATAATACACCAATTGGTGCTTTGAACTTATTATCAATGATTTATATTATTACACTTATTTTAGTTTATTTTGAAGTTTTAACACTTGATAATCTTGTAGCTTTTGCAGATGGATTTTTTATAGCAAATGCAATTATTGGGCTAATAACTGCAATTGTGATATTTGAAAATGGCTTTTTAAGATATTGTTCTATTTTATTGGCACTTATATTTTTTGCCATATTACTATTTTCAAATATTTTTATATTACTACTTATTATTTCACTTTTTATTTTTACTTACTTTAAAAAACAAGGCATATAATACAGGTACAAAAGCTAAAGTAAATATAGTTGAAATCATCAAACCAAAGATAATTGAAATAGCCATAGGTTCCCACATAACTCCACCACTGTACCATAAAGGAACAAGACCTAAAACTGTTGTCAAAGTTGTTAGAACTATTGGCCTGAATCTGCTTAGACTAGCTTCAATAATAGCATCGTAAGAGCTAAAACCATTTTCTTCTTCTGTTTTAATTCTTTCAAGTAAAATAATTGCATTATTTATAACAATTCCTGAAAGTGAAATAATTCCTAAAAGTGTCATAAAACCAAAATATGAATTTGTAATAAATAAACCAAAAGAAACCCCAATTATTCCCAAAGGAATTGCTGTTAAAATAATCAAAGGTTTTCGTAGTGAATTAAACTGGGCAACCATCATAAGAAGTATTGCCATAAAAGCTATTGGAAGGTTTACAACAATAGAATCATTTGCTTTTCCTGATACTTCAAACTCCCCACCAAATTCATAATAATATCCCAAATCAAAAGATTTTGAATACTCATCAAGCCATGGTTTAATACTTGCAAAAATTTCAAGGGCATTTGCATCTTCTTTTATATCAGAACCCACCGTTACTGTTTTTAATCTATCTCTTCTTATGATTTTTGATTCTTCATAAACCACTTGAATAGTTGCAACTTGAGATAATGAAATATTTTTTCCACTACTTTGAGAATAAACATTTATTGTTTCTAATCTATTTATATCATCTTTTGTATTTTCATTTGAACGCAAAATTATAGGAATTAATTTATCATCTTTTCTAAAAATCGTTACTTCAAATCCACTAAGGCTACTTTGAAGGGAAAGTGCAATATCAAGATTTGTAATTCCTTCTTTTAAAGCTTTTGCTTCATCTATTTGAATTGATAGTTTTTTATTTTGAATTCCCCAATCATCAACTATATTTTTAACCCCTTCAATTTTTGCTAATTCTTGTTTTACTTTTGCACTTAATTCAAAAAGTTTATCCGTATCTTTTCCACTAATTCTTATTTCTATTGGTTTTTTAACAGGAGGTCCCATGGCTAAAGTTTTTGCATTAATTTGCATATCTGGAAAATTTGTTTTTGCAAAAGTCTCTATATCTTTTCTAATATTTGTGATATTTGAGTTATCTTTTGTATTTATTAAAATAGTACTATATTCAGCACTTGCTAACTCTTGTTCATAAGATAACCAAAATCTAGGTGCACTTTCACCTATAAATGAAACAAAATTCAAAACTTCATTATTTTGTTCTTGTAACATATATTTTTCTTTTATATAGTTTTCTATTTTTGAAACATTATCTTTTGTAGTTTCAATTGCAGTTCCAACAGGAAGATTTATTTCAACTGTAAAAGTAGATTCACTTGAAGGTGGAAAAAACTTTTTAGGTACATAATCTAATAGTTTTAAAGAAGCTATAAAAATCACAACAACAACTATAATTGTAATAGATTTATTTCCTAAAACAAAATTCAAGAAAGCCCGATAAAAAACCTGAAAAATAGTTTCTTTATGCTCTTTTTGTAAATCTTTTTTCATAAAATATTTACTTAAAACAGGAGTTAAAGTAAGAGCTAAAAGCCAAGAACATAAAAGCGTAATTGTTACTACTTTAAAAATAGAGTTTGTATATTCTCCAGTGCTTGATTTTGCTAAAAATATTGGTAAAAAAGCAGCTGATGTTGTAAGTGCAGATGTTAAAAGAGGGATTTTTAATTCATTGGCACTTTGAATGCTAGCTTCAATGACATTTTTCCCTCTTTGCATTAAAACCATAATAGATTCACTCATAACAATAGCACTATCAACCAATAATCCTAAAGAAATAATAAGAGCAGCCAAGGAAACTTGATCAAGCCAAATATCAAATATAGACATAACAATGAATGAAGTTAAAATAGACATTGGAATTAAAACAGCAACAATAAGACCCGTTCGTAATCCTAAAGAAAAAAGCATTACAATCACAACCAAAGCCATAGCTTGAAAAAGATTTATTACAAAATTTCCTACAATTTTATCTACTATTTTTGGTTCATTAAAAATCCTATCAAGTTTTACACCCAAAGGAAGTTTTTCTTGGACTTGGCTCATTAAAGCGTCTATTTGCTCACCTAATTTTATAATATCTCCATCTTTTTTCATTGATATTGATATAAGTAAAGACTCTTTGCCATCTTTTTGAACTATAAATGAACTTGGATTTTTGTACTCATATTTTATATTTGCTATATCTTTTAGATATATTTTTTCTCCCGTATTTAAAGGAATAATTGTATTTCCAATTTGTTCTTTATTTTCATAATTTCCTGAGGGTTCAAGGGATAATCTATTTGTATCAACTTTTATACTTCCACCTGAAAGAACTATATTTTTACTCTCTAAAATATTTTTTAAATAACTAGCACTTAGATTTAATCTAGCCATTTTAGAATTATCAAACTCCACATAAACAACTTGTGGTTGAATTCCTAAAATCTCAATTTTTGCAACATCATTTAGTCTTAAAAATACATCTTTTGTGTCATTTGCAATATCTTCAAGCTCTTTTGGACTTAAACCATCTGCTGATATTGAAATCATTGAACCATAAACATCACCAAACTCATCATTCACAATAGGGTTTGAAGTCCCACTTGGAAGTTCTCTTGCTCCATCTTCAACTTTTCTTCGCAAAGAATCCCAAATTGGTCGCATATTTTTATGTTTTTCTAAAATATTTACAAAAATGATAGATACACCACTTTTTGAAGTTGATTTTATAAAATCAATTTCACTCATTTCTTGTATTCGTTTTTCTAGTTTATCACTTACTAACTGCTCAACTCTTTTAGCACTAGCACCTGGAAAATGAGTTACAACGGTAGCTGTTCGTATGATAAATCCAGGGTCTTTTGCTCTTGGTAAATCTAAAAAAGCAATAATTCCATATATAAAAAGTAATAATGAGAAAACAATAGTTACCTTGTCATTTTTTAAAGCAAAGGAAGTTATATTCATTTTAATTACCTAACTCTTTTTCATTTGCAATTACAACTTGCATATTTTCAAAAACTTCACTCATTCCAGCTTTTAAAACTAAATCATTTTCATTCAAACCATCTGTTATTTCAAAACCTTTTGATAAAAGATTTGCCACTTTTACATCTTTTCTTTTTACAAAATATTTATCATTTTGTTTATTTAATACATAAACAAAATATCCATTTTTATCCTTTAAAACCGAGTTTGCAGGGAGTAAATATAAAGTAGTTTCAGTTTTATCTTCCAAATCAAAATAAACATCAGCAGACATTCCAGATTTTATAAGTTTTGAACTATTATCTAGTTTTACAACCACTAAATATGTTTTTTCATTTTGAGATGCGTATTTTGATATTTCAGATATTTTTGCTTCAAAAGGTTTTTCATCAATTGAGTTAAAAACAACTTTTACACTGTTATCTTTTTTGATTTTATTTATAAAAACATCGGGAACTTGAACTCTTACTTCATCAACTAATTTATCACTTATTAAAACAATTGGCGTTCCTAGGGCTATGTTTTCATTTTCATTTACATATTTTGAAGATATATATCCACTAATTGGAGCATAAAGTTTTGTATATGATTCTTGTAAAGAGGCATATTCAAGCTCTTTTGAAATATTTTCAAGTTTCGCTTTTGTTGCTTCAAATATAGCTCTTGCATTATCAATATCACTTACACTTGCATTTTGGTTTATATAAAGTTTTTTTGTTCTTTCATAAATACTTTTGGCATTTTGTAAACTTGCATTTGCTTCACTTTGGGCATATTTTATTTGAGAAACTTTTAACTCATAAGGCTTTGAATCAAGAGTTGCTATTAATTCTCCTGCTTTTACTTCATCACCAATTTGTGTTTTAAAATAGTTTAGATTTCCTTGTACTTTAAAACTTAATTTTATTTGATGATTTGAAGAAGCACTTGCATTAAAAACTCTATTTTGCTTTTCATTTTTTAAAGTAGGTTTTATTACAAATACAGATTTAATGATATTTTCTTCAACTTTTACTTCATCTTTTTTTTCACAAGCTGTAAAAAGTAAAGTTAAAACTACTAATATATTTATTTTTAAAAACTTCTTCATTTATTAACCTTTAATTGCATTTTGTATTTTTTCTTCAATTTGTATTTTTTTATTTTCATCAATTAAAATATCGATCTTTCCACTAAAAAAATATATTGATGACAAGTCATACAAATAATCAATAATAGAGATATTTTCATTTAATTTTGAAACAATATAAGAGTTTTGAGCATCCAATAAAGAAATAATATTATCTTTTCCATTTTTGTATTTATCTTGAATCAAATCATAATTCTTTTTTGAAAACTCCAAAGAAGTTTTTGTATAAGATATTTTTTCATAGGCTTTTAAAAGTGAATCGTAATCTTGCTGTACATTTTTTTCTATCAAACTTTTCACGCTGTTATATTGAAGCTTTAAATTCACAAGTTCAAGTTCATTTTTTTCAATACTTATACTTTTACTTCCACCTTCATAAAGTGGTAAACTAAGATTTATTACAGCTTGATATTCATTTTCATCCCAATATCTATCAACATTAGAAGCAGCGCCATATCTATCTAGGATTTTATTGGCTTTTGCTTCAAAAGCAATTGTTGGTAAATATCTTGAGTTTTTATCCATTTTTACTTGTTGATTTTTTACATTTATTAACTCATCAATCTGTTTTAATCTTGAGTGAGTGTAAATAATATCATTTAAAAATAGCTCTTGAACTTTTTTATTTGAGATATATTTAATTGCATCATTATTTAAAAGTTTAAAAATATCTGAGTTCATTCCATACTCTACAAAAGAAAATTTATCATCTATTTGAAGTAAATTTCCTAACTCAATTTTCAAAGAATTTAACTGCTTTTGTGAATTTGCTAAGTCAATATTTACATTTGCAAACTCATTTTCCCATCTATAAACATCACTTCTATCTTGAACACCAATTTCAACTCTTTGTTTAGAAAACTCTAAATTTTGTTTAATAAAATTTTGTTTGATTTTCATAATACGATTATAATTATTTGCTTTTATTACATTTAAATATGTAAGTAAACTTTTATAAAGGATCTCGTCATTTTGGGCTTTAATGCTATTTGTATTTGAAAGATCAAGTAGTTTTTTTATTTCTATGTTCTTTAATATTTTATCAGAATAAATAACTTGGCTTAATTTAATTCCTGATTCAAATGTCCCTTGCGAATATAAGCCATTGCTATAAGTAGCTCGGTCTTTATCTATTTGTGTTAAATTTGAATAAAAATCAATTTGAGGTTTATAGTCACTTTTTGCATCTTCTATATTTAATTTATCTATTTTTGAGTTATTTTTATTTTGTTGAATATCAAGATTATTATTTGTTGCCAATGAAAAAATATCTTTTAATTCAAGGGCCTTTTCATTATTTGAATTTAACTCTTTTTGTTCAAAAAGCTCTTCTTTTTTGTTTTCCAAATAAAGTGATTTTGTTTTTTTATTCTCTTTTAAATACTCAAAAATCCCTAAGGCAGCAGCTCTTGTTATTTTATTTTCATCATAAATTGTTGATATAAAATTGTAAGTTATGATATATGAGTTTTTTCTTTCATTTGATTTTTCATTTTGATTTAGTAAAACAAAATCTTGATTAGGCATCATTTTTTCGCAATCACTGTTACAAATATTAACTTTATAATCTATTTTATCAGTACTTAAAAATAAAGATTGTGTCTCTTTTTTGATTGATTCTAGGTATTTATTTGATTGATTATCTAAAAGTATATTTAAACTATAGTTTTGTGCATTTGCAATATTTAAAAAAAATAAAAAGAAAAGTATTAAAGTGATTTTAGAGTTCATTATAATCCCTTAATAAAAGTTTTTCTATATCTTTAATTCTCTCATCAGCTAAACTTTTTTGTGTTAAATAAGGCTTAATAAAATAGTACAAATTTAAAGAACCTTTTTTAGCATTTTCTATTAAATCATTTGATAATAAATTCCAATAGGATAAGTTATTAATAGCTATAATCCAAGAATTTGAAACTAAAAAATTCATTTCATTTTCATCCATAGTTCTTATATAACCATAAAAGATTTGGTGATTTAAAAGTTTTTTTAACATTTCAATTTCATTTTGAAGTTGCTCTTCCATAATATTTTTGAATTTTGGGAAGCTAATAAGTAATAAATTTAGTTCAAATCGTAAAAACCTATATTTAATATCTGTCTCAAGATTATTTAGTAAAAAATCTTTTAATAAAAACATTTCATCTTTTTCATAATCTATTGCATTTATTTCTTTAAAAATTATATTTACATAATTTATAAAAATCTCAATTAATATATCTTCTTTATTTTTAAAATGATAATACAAATTGCCAACACTAATTCCAAGTTCATCAGCGATGTGTCTTGTAGAAGTATTTAAACAACCTTTTTCATTAAAAAGTTTAATAGAAGTTTCTATGATTTTTTCTTTTGTAGTAGCCATTTTTAACCTTAGAGCATTTGTTCTAATATTTTAGAACAAATGCTCTAAATTAAGCCTTAAAAAAAGCAGCCTAAAAAAGACTGCTTTAATATAAAAATAAAGAATTAATTATCTAGGATATGAACAGTTATTAATATCTAAACAAATTCCATTAATATACTCAGGACAATCAGTTGCTAACCAAACTATTGCTTTTGCAACCTCTTCAGCTGTTGCAAATCTTCCGGTTGCTACTGTTTTTTTGAACTCTGCTTTTCTAGCTTCACTATTATCTTTTTGCATATCAGTTTCAGTTGGGCTTGGAGCAACACAATTTACTGTAATTCCATGTGCACCTAACATTTTTCCATAGATTTTTGTAGCATTTATAAGACCTGCTTTTGCAATTCCATACCAAACATCAGGATGACCAATTTGTCCAGCGATTGATGCTGTATTTACAATTCTTCCATATTTTCTTTTTTTCATACCTACACTAAATAGATTCATCAACTCAACAGGAGTATATAAATCCACATTCATAATATGTTCACGGGCTTCTTTTGGGTAGTTATCATAAGTATATTTAGGTTGCATATATCCAGCGTTATTAATTAATATATCAATATCTCCTACTTCTTTAACAAGCTCAGGAAGTCCATCAACATTTGATAAATCATATTCAATACAAGTAACATTAGCAACACCTACCAAAGGGCATGTATCAAAATCTCTTGCAACTATTATTATTTCATATCCAAACTCTAACATCGCTCTTGAAACAGCTAAACCTATTCCTTTATTTCCACCTGTTATTAATACTTTTTTTGACATAATCTCTCTCCCTTTTTTAATGATTTATTATATTAGCTCATTGGTTTTAATCATCTTAATAATATTTATTTTATGGTAAAATAATTAACAATAAAAGAACAATAGAGAGTATATGATTTACAAAAATGAAAAACAATTATTAAATATTATTAAATTTACTCCACCAATAGTTATCATAACTATTTCAATTATTATTACTTTTTTATTATACTTAGAAAAACAACATGAGTTAAAAAAAGAGCGTATTTCTATTGAAAATCAGTATACAAAAGAGAATAAAGAATTATTGAAAATCTATATAATTTTATTATAAGAACCCAAGAGACAACAGAAGAAGAACTCAGAAAAACTATTAAAGAAAGAGTTAATGAAGCTAATAATATATCTTATAGAATCTATAATGAAAATAAAGATACAAAAACCAAAAATGAAATAATAAAAATGATAAAAGATGCTTTAGTTGATATTAGATTCAATGACGGGAGAGGTTATATTTTTATTTATACCTTTGATTATGAGTGTATTTTACTACCTATAAATCGAAAAAATGAAGGTGCTAGTGTTCGTGATTTTCAAGATTCAAATGGTATGTTTTTAGGAAGAGAAATAGTAAATAGTTTGCAACATAAAGATGAAGCTTTTTTAACTTGGTATTATCCTAAACCTAATGAATTAAATTCTTCATACAAAAAAATTGGTTTTAATGCTCATTTTAAACCCTATGATTGGTTTATTGGAACCGGTGAATATTTTGTTGATTTTGAAGATAGTGTAAAAAAAGAAGTTTTGGAATATATCTCAAAATTTAAGACAAATAAAAATGACTATTTTTTTATTTTAGATTATGGTAAAAAAGAAGGATTATTCAAAAGAGTTGACGGAACGGAAGATTCTTCGTTTATTGAACTATCTAAACAAGAAGATAAAGAACTCTTTACTAAAATAGTTGAAGCCACAAAAAATAATCAAGAATTTATCTCTTATAAATATAAATATGATGAAAATAATGACCCATTAATAAAAACTAGTTATATAAAAAATATACCAAATTGGAACTGGATCATTGGAAAAGGTTTTTATCACACCTACGTAGATAAAATAATAAATGATAAAACAGAGCAATTAAATATAAAATTTCATGTAAAAGTTATAAATATTATATCTATGGCAATTATTTTAACTATTCTTTTATTACTAATTTCACTATATATTACAAAATTACTTGAAAAGAAATTTTCCAATTATAAAAGAGAAATTAATACTTATATTGATAAAAATAATAAACAACAACGTATCTTATCTCAACAGGCGAAAATGGCTGCAATGGGAGAAATGTTAGGAAATATCGCTCACCAATGGAGACAACCTCTTTCGGTTATAACAACTGTTGCTACAGGAATGAAGTTACAAAAAGAATTCGATTCACTTGATGATGAAACTTTTGATAAGTCTATTGATAACATAACTAATTCAGCTTTATATTTATCTGATACTATAGAAGATTTTAGAAACTTTTTTAGAACAGATAAGGAAGAAACATTGTTTAGTGTAAAAGATATTTTTGAAAAAGTTTTCAAATTAACCGATGCTCAATTTAAAAATCTTGAAATTATTTTTATCAAAGAAATAAATGATTTTAAATTATTCGGTTTTGAAAATGAGTTTGTACAAGCCTTAATAAATATTTTAAATAATGCAAAAGATGCTTTAGAAAATATGGAAAAACCGAGATTAATTTTTATTTCTACTAAAAAAGATAACGATAAATTAATCATTAAAATAACTGATAATGCAGGTGGAATCAACGAAGATATTATAGATAAAGTTTGTGAACCATATTTTACAACTAAACATCAAGCTAAAGGCACTGGAATTGGTTTATATATGACTGAAGAAATTATCGTAAAACATATGAATGGTTCTTTTAACATTAATAATTGTGAGTTTGAATATGAGGGTAAAAAATATAAAGGTGTTGAAATAACTATAGAAATGATTGTTTGATAAAGTAGCTATTTAGCTACTTTAACTTTATTCATGGTCTTTTGCAAATTTTTTATATAAAAAATCTAAAATAGATTCTCGACATCTAATATATTCAAGATTACTTTGAAGTGCAACTCTATCTCGTGGTCTTGGAATATTAACTTCTAAAATTTCCCCAATTGTTGCACTTGGTCCATTTGTCATCATAATAACCCTATCACTTAATAAAACTGCTTCATCAATATCATGGGTAATTATAATAACTGTATTTTGAACGCTCTCTTGAATTCTCATTAAATGCTCTTGTAAATTTGCCCGTGTAAGTGAATCCAATGCTCCAAAAGGCTCATCCATAAGTAAAACATCTGGTTTGATTGATAAAGCTCTTGCGATTCCAACTCTTTGTTTCATTCCACCACTTATTTCTCCTGGAAATTTATCTTTTGCATGATCAAGATTTACCATGGAGTAATGCAATAAGTAAAATCGCCACACAAATTGCAATATCTCCAAAAGAAAAAGTTGGATTTTATCTTTCAGGTCAGCTTTTAACTGAAGATTATTATATTGCCAATAAACTAATGAAAGGTTTTATTGGAACAAATAACGTAGATACAAACAGCCGAACTTGTATGTCAAGTGCTGTTGTTGCTTATAAAAAATCTATTGGAGCTGATTATGTTCCAGTGAGAATGAATGATGTACATGATGCTAATTTACTTATTTTAGTTGGAGCAAATACAGCAGAAGCTCATGTTGTTTTTCACAATAGAATTAAAACTGCAAAAAAACAAGGTTTAAAAATTATCGTAATTGACCCACGATTTACAGATACTGCAAAAATAGCCGATTTATTTCTTCCTATAAAACCAGGAAGTGATATTGACTTTTGGAATTTGGTATCAAAAAGAATTATCGATGAAGGTTTAGTTCATGAAAAATTTGTAGAAGAAAATGTAAATAATTATGAGCTATTAAAAAACAAATTCAAAAGAGTTCCCGTTACAAAAATGCTAAAAAGAACAGGTTTAAGTGCCGAACAATTCGAAGAGTTTTGGCAGATGTACAAAGATAATGAAAACATCATAACAGCTTGGACTATGGGAATAAATCAATCATCACAAGGTGTTGATAAAAATCTAGCTATCATAAATACTCACCTTTTAACTGGAAAAATATTCACAAAAGGAAATGGACCATTTTCACTAACTGGTCAACCAAATGCAATGGGAGGACGGGAAGTTGGTGGACTTTCAACAATGTTGGCTGTTCATTTAGGATTTGATAAAGAATCAATCAAAAAAGTAAATGAGTTTTGGAAAACGTCAAAAGTTTCAGATAAAGTAGGACTAACAGCCACTCAAATGCTTGAATCAAATCTTGATGTTTTGATTATCTGTCACACAGACCCAATTTATCATCTTCCAAATAGAAATAAAATGGAAGAACTAATGAAAAAAATTCCAATGGTTGTGGAAATAAATGCCTATGAAAACTCTGAGAGTGCAAAATTTGCCCACATCAGGCTGCCAGCTGCACCTTGGGGAGAAAAAGAAGGAACTCAAACAAATCTTGACCGAACAATCACAAAACAAGAAAAACTAACAAGAACTTCAATAGATTGCCTTCCTGATTGGGAAATATTTCAAATGATTGCTCAAAAATTAGGATACAAAGAGGCCTTCAATTTTACCTCAACAAAAGAGATATTTGAAGAGTATCAAGAGATGACAAAACTAAATCCACACCTAAATATCTATGAAGCTTCCTATGATAATCTCTCACGTGAGCCATTTATTTGGGGAGAAAAAATCAGAGAAAACAGAGAATTCCTAACAAAAGACAAAAAAGCAAATCTATTTTTTGTGGAAAATAAACTATTAAGTGAAAAAACAAGCCTAAAATATCCTCTAACTTTATTAACGGGAAGAACAAGAGACCAATGGCATAGTGGAACAAAAACAAATCTTCCAAGAACTCTACTAAAATACAAAGAGCTAAATTTTTGTGAAATTCACCCAACAAACGCAAAACAGTTTGGAATCCAAGATGGAGATACAATAAAAATCTCATCAATTAGAGGAGAAATAGAATCAAAGGCTATTCTAACAGAAGATATAAGAATCGACACAATTTTTATGCCAATAAGTAATAGAGATATAAACTACCTAACACACGATTTATACGATAAAGACTCACTGCAACCTGATTATAATCATAGTGCTGTTAGGATTGAGAGGGTTTAGTACTATTATATTGTAAAAAAACAATTGAGAGAAATTAATTCATCTCTCAAAAACAGTATAGTATTTAAACACAACTTTCACTAAATCGATAAACCCATTCTACACCTTTTGCTAATTCAGAATAGGATTCATCAATATTAAAATCTTTTAATAGATTATCTTCATTAGGAAACATTAAAGCTTCAGCTATATTATCATCTTCATCAAAATCATTTAATATTACTCTTGGTAAATGCAATTTATCAAAAGGTAATGATATTTTTTGAATATCAATCATATTAAAATTTTTTCTTGCAATAATAGATAATTTTTTTAATGGAGTAATTTGAGTAGTTTCTATTTCATCACATTTTTTATTAAATTCTTTAAGTGCAGATTCTTTTATAAAATCAATATCTAAACCTAGTTTACTAAGTGAAATAGAAACTCCTTTTATTGCTAAGTCAGGAGTTAAATAAGAATTTTTAGGTAATCCTGAAACTAATAAATAATATAACATTCCCATATTTTTATAAATCAATCCTTGTTTTATTCTAATATAATGTGTTGATTCTTCATCCTTGATTTGAAATATCTCTTTAAATATATTAAGTTCAAGAATTTTATTAAACACCGATTCTGTAGTATTTAGAACAATTCTTGTAAGTAAAGATACAAGATAAAAAGCTTGTAAAACATCTTTACACTGTTGCTGATTTGCAAGCATATGAACACAAGCAGAATATTCTGTTAATTCTTTATTATAAAGAAATGACATAACTTCATTATGTAAATCTTTATTTGCTAAAATCGCATCTTCTTTTAAAGTAATCTTATTTACTAAATTAACTTTAGCAAATATTTCATTTGCCATAGCAGAAGCTTCAAGAATTGATACAGCAGAAATAGGAGTTCTTGCTATTTCTGCTTTTGAGGTAGTATAAAATCTCATAAATACAATACCCTCATCAGTAAGTTTTCCATCTGCTCCAAAAAGTAATCCCATTGTAGGATTTGCTCCCCAAGGAAAAGGATTTTCAACTTTTCCAATAATATTGTAATATTTTGGATACTTTATTTTTGTTATATGTGTATGAAATTCTTTTGCTTTATAGAATTGTTCAGGGTCTCTTTTATAGCTATCACTTGATAAATAAGCTTCATTCATTAAATACAAATGATTTATCCCCCAAATTGTAGAACTAGCATCAACAAAATGAGTATATTCATGAACAGCTAAACAAAAAACTTTTCTATATTTATAATTTATTTCCGACTGACCAATATTTTTCACATCTAATAATATTTTAATATCATTTAAATTTAAAGAATCGAGAGAAATAGTGTAAGTTAAAAAATCAAATGAGCCCAATACATCTACCGCTGAAAGTATTTTTTTTCTTTTTTTTAGTTCTTCATAATTTTGTTTTAGCATAAAACTCCAATTTTATTATATACGAACATTCTAATTAAAATATTATGTCTATTTCATAAAATTATCAATTAAGTATATTAAAAAAATAAATTATTCTAACAATCATTATATTATCTGTTATAATTATTCCAATTAAAATAATTATATTAAAAAAATCTATATAATTACCACAAAAGGAATAATTATGATAGAGTTTATGACTCCTTATGAAGTTATGGAAAAGCTTGTTGAGAATATTGAAAAACAAAGAATCAGAAAAAATATGACCCAGGCTGATTTATATAAAAAAGCGGGGCTTTCTGCTTCAGGATATGGTAAATTTATTAAAAATAAAAGTACCTCTTTTGAAAATATATTAAAACTATTATTTGCTCTTGATATGACTTCAAATATTGAAGCTCTATTATTTATTCAAGAGTTTAATTCAATAGATGAAATAAGAGATGAAAAGAAATCAAAAATCAAACAAAGAGTAAAAAAGGCTATCAAATGACAGAAATAGAAGCATATATTTATGGTCATAAAATTGGAACTTTAATACACCATAATGGAACTATTTATTTTGAATATGATGAAACTTTTAAATCTTTAGGTTTAGAAATTTCACCTATCAAACTTCATACTCAAAAAACTATCAAAGCATATTCAAATCAAGATAATATTTCTTTATATGCTGGACTAGCTGGTGTATTTTTTGATTCTTTGCCTGACAAACATGGAATGGCTTTTATTGATAGATACTTTGAAAGACGAGATTTAAAACCTCATCAAATTACTCTTTTACATAAATTGGCTTTCATAGGTGATAGAGGAATGGGGGCAATTGAATACCGACCAAAAGAACACGAAGATAATATAACTGATATAACTAACATATTAAATGCAAAAGAAGCCTACGAAGAGATGAAAAAAAACATCACCAATAAAGAATCATCAATAACAAACTTGATGAATATTTTAGATAGTGTTTCAAGTGTTGGTGGAGGTAGACCAAAAATGCTTGTTTTATATAATGAAGTAAACAATACTATAAAATTAAATACTCAGAAACTTCAAAAGGGCTATAAAAGAGCAATAATCAAATTTGATGAAGTTTATTATGAAAATGAAAGTATTGGTTTAACAAAACTAGAATATATATTTATGCAAATAGCTAAAGAAGTAGGAATCCATACTGCAAATTTTAAATTAATTGAAGAAAATGGTATGCATCATTTAGTAGTTGAAAGATTTGATAGGGATGAAGAAGATAATAAACTTCATATTTGCACAGCATCAGGACTTATGCATATTGATATATCTGTTGCTCAAGTTACATCTTATGAGAATCTTTTTATTTTAACTCGAAAATTGTGTAATTCACAAGAGGATATTGAAGAGTTATTTAAAAGAATAGTATTTAATGTTTTAGCTTTAAATTATGATGACCATACAAAAAACTTCTCTTTTATTATGAATAAAAAAGGAATTTGGTCTTTATCTCCTGCTTATGATATAACTTATTCAAAAGGAATGGCTACTCAACACTTAACAACAATTGGTGGAAAATCTAAAGATTTTAAAATGGATGATTTGCTAAAAATTGCAAAATTACATTCTATAAAAAACTCAAAAGCTTTAGAGATTATAAATAAAACAATTGAAGTAATTCAAACTTTTGAAGATAGAGCAAAAGAGATTAATCTGGAAGAATCTATTATTAAAGAGTGTAAAGGAAATATTGAATACCAAATTAGTTTATTAATGCTGAGATAGAATTTTAAACTCTCTCTAAAAAATCTACCTCAGCCGATACCCTACCCCTGAAATATTAATAATATAATCTTGTCCTATTTTCTTTCTCAAATCTCTAACAACACTTCTAATGGCACTTAAACTCATAGAATCACTTCCCCAAACTTGATACTCTATTTCTTCATAGGAAAAGGTTTTATTTATATCACTACAAAGCAATTTCATAAACTGAGTCTCTTTTTTATTTAAATGTAACTCTTCATTATCAATTATCATTTGATTTTTATTTAAATCAAAATAGATATTTGATTCTAACTCTACACTTTGAGGAGTTGTCTTATCTAATTTCTCAAAATAAGCATTAAATGCTTCAAAAAGTTCATCTTCTGTTATTGGTTTAATTAAATATCTATTTACACCTTTATTTATAGCTTCAAGCAAAAGTTCTGTATCTGTATGTGCTGAAACTATTATTGTGTAAGAACTACAAGCTCTTTTTTCTAACTCTTTTATTAGCTCAAATCCACCCATATTGGGCATTTTTAAATCTGTCATAATAATATCTGGAAGATAATTTTCATACTTATCTAAACCATCATATCCATCAATTGCGGTATATACTTCTTTAAAAAAGAATTTTAACATTGAAGCGATATTTTCTCTTATTATTTTTTCATCTTCAACAAGTAGAATAGTTTTATTTTTTAATCTATCAAGTATTTGCATTTTCATCCTTTTTTATAGGCAGGCAAATTATAAAATTTGCTCCATCTTCTATATTATTAACTTCAAGTGTTCCTTGCATATGTTTTTGAATAATCTCTTTTGAAATATACAATCCAATCCCCGTTCCACTATGTTCTTTTGTAGTGAAATATGGTTCAAAAATTCTTCCTATAAATTTTTCATCTATTCCACCTGCATTATCTATAATTTCGCAATAAATATTATTTTCATCAGTATGCAAATATATTTCTATTTTTGGTTTATTAATATTTCTTTGAATTAAAACATCTTTTGCATTGGAAATAATATTTAAAACAACTTGGGAAAATTCATTTGCATAACCATATACTTCAATATTAGTTTTAGAAAATATTTGTAAATCAATATTATTATGCTCAAGTATTGCTTTTAAAATTTTATATGCTTTTCTAACCTCAACTTTTAAATCAAAATACTCTTTTTCTTTATTGGGTTTAAAAAAAGTCCTAAAATCTTCTATAGTTTGAGACATATATTTGAGTTGTTCATTTGCTTCATTCATTCTTTCATCTAAAAATTTTTTATCAACTCCTAAAGAAATTGCTGTCCATTTTATATTCATGATAATAGCACTAACTGCACTTATTGGCTGTCTCCATTGATGGGCTATATTTCCTATCATTTCTCCTAGGGCAGCTAATTTTGATTGTTGGATTAATAAATTTTCTTTTTCCCTTTGTTTTTCAATTTCAATTTTTACTTTATTATGTAATGTTTGATTAAAATCATCCAGTTCTTTTACTTTTATTTCTAGTGATTCATTTAACTTTGAGATTTTTTGTTCATTTATTCTTCTTGTATTTTCATGAATAAGTAAAGTTATAATTACTCCAATTGCAGCAATTATTAAAAATATAATTGTTTGTTCTTTATCTTTATTTATCTCATTTAATTGTTCAAACTCTTTTGTTACATCAAAAGTTACACTAATTCCACCTCTTATATCCCCTACTTTATAGCCTTGTTTTGCATGACAAACCAAACATGCTTGCTCAGTTTGAAGTGCTCCCATAAATTTAAATTCATTATCTTTTATTTCCCACCAATATGGAATATTTGGATTCTTATCAAAATGATCTAAAATCTTTTTTTCATCAGCATCTGGTGCATTATTTTTATTTATAAGTTTATTACTTGTAATTTTTAGTTTAAAACCATCTCTAAGACTTGCAATGTCAGATATTTGCCTAGTCATAAATGCAGGATTTACCCAAACCATTGTTTCACCTTTTTCAGATTTTATAGAGTTTGGATTTAAATATTGATTTGGTTCTAATTTCTCTGATTTTACATAAACTCCATCATACTGAGCATTCCAATGCCTCATATCAACTATTAAATCAAAAATTGCTATTGCTTTATTTTTTAAACTATCTGTTAAAAGTTGTTCTTGTATTTTGTAAGAGTTTTTAATTGTATAACCAATTATAAAAAATAGTGACAATAAAAAGAATATAAATAGATATATTATAGATTTTTTAATTTCTTAACCTTTTTTATTTTTATTATAAAACAAAGTAAACAGAACATATTTAAATCAATGTCTATATTTTATACAGCTTTCTTTTATTTTCACACTTTTTTCCTCACTTTGTTTGTTTTAATTACTTCATGTAAAAGATACTTAAGTATTTATACGAGTTATAAAAAACAAGGAGAAAACAATGTCTTATTTAGCACCATCTGAATTTGTAACAAAAATGATTGATTCAGGGGAATCAAAAGTTTATATGTCAACAAAAGATACTCTTATTAGAGCATTTATGGCAGGAGCAATTTTAGCACTTGCAGCTGCTTTTGCTATTACTGTTTCAATGAAAACAGGTTCACCACTATTGGGAGCTGTATTATTTCCAGTTGGATTTATTATGTTATATCTTATGGGATTTGACTTATTAACAGGAGTTTTTGTTTTAGTACCATTAGCTTTAATTGACAAACGTCCAGGAGTTACTGTAAATCAAGTTTTACGAAACTGGGGATTAGTTTTTATTGGTAACTTTGCTGGAGCGTTGATTGTTGCATTTATGATTTCATTTATTTTAACTTATGGTTATCAAGTTCCCCCAGGTGAAGTTGGGGAAAAAATAGGAAGTATTGGTGAAGCTAGAACTCTTGGTTATCAAGAACATGGTATTTGGGGATGGTTAACTGTATTTATAAGAGGTATGTTATGCAACTGGATGGTATCAATGGGTGTTGTGGGAGCTATGGTTTCAACAACAGTTAGTGGTAAAGCTATTGCGATGTGGATGCCTATTATGCTGTTCTTTTTTATGGGATTTGAACACTCTATTGTAAATATGTTTTTATTTCCATTTTCTATGATTATGGGTGGTAATTTTACAATTACTGATTATTTATTATGGAATGAATTACCAGTTGCTTTAGGTAACTTAGTTGGTGGTTTAGCATTTACAGGACTTACTTTATATGCAACTCATGTAAAAACAGGTGCAAAAAGAAACTTAAAATAATCAATTAAAATTTATAAATCTTGGTTATTTTTCAAGCCTTCATTAAATTGAAGGCTTTATAAAATTACTAGAAAGTAGCAAAAATATTATGCAAAATCAATTAAAAGTATCACTTGGACAATACTCTTCTAAAGGCAGAAAAGAAATCAATCAAGATTTTCATGAAGTTCATATTCCCCTTGAACCTCAACTTACAAATAAAGGTATTGCAGTTGCTATTGCTGATGGAATTAGTAGTAGCCAAGTTAGTCAAGAAGCAAGTAAAGTATCTGTAATCTCTTTTTTGGAAGATTATTTTTCAACGTCAGAATCATGGAGTGTTAAAAAATCAGCACAAACAGTTTTAACTGCTACAAATTCATGGTTATATTCACAAAATAGACAAGATAAATTTCATCTTGATATGAACAAAGGTTATGTATGTACCTTTAGTGCAATGATAATCAAATCAACAACGGCTCATATTTTAAATTTGGGAGATAGTAGAATTTATAGATTAAGAGAAAATAAGCTTGAAGTTCTAACAACAGATCATAGAGTTTGGATTTCTAAAGAAAAAAGTTATTTAAGCCGCGCAATGGGAATGGATTCCCAGTTAAATATAGATTATAAAAACTTTCAAGTTGAAGAAAATGATATATTTTTATTTATGACAGATGGAGTTTATGAATTTGTAAGCGAAGAGATTTTGATTAAAATTATAAATGAAAATAAAGAAGATTTAGATACAAAAGCCAAAATAATCGTTGATTTAGCCTATGAAAACCAAAGTGATGATAACTTAACAATCCAGATTTTAAAAGTTGATAAACTTCCAAATAAAAACATAGATGAAACTCATGCCCAACTTCAAGAAAGACCACTACCTCCACTTTTAGAAGCTAGAATGATTTTTGATGGATATGAAATATTAAGAGAAATTAGTAATACAAGTAGAAGTCATATTTATCTTGCAAAAGATATTGAATCTCAGGATTTAATTGTTATTAAAATTCCATCTATTGACTTAAAAGATGATAAAGCTTATTTGGAACGATTTTTACTTGAAGAGTGGATTGCAAGAAGAATAAATAGTGCATATGTTGTTAAAGCATATTTACAAACAAGAAAAAGAAACTATCTTTATAATGTCACAGAATATATAAAAGGTCAAACCTTAACCCAATGGATGATAGATAATCCAAAACCAAAAATTGAAATTGTAAGAGATATAATCGAACAAATTGCAAAAGGCTTAATGGCATTTCATAAACTAGAAATGATACATCAAGATTTGCGACCTGAAAATATTATGATTGATAGTTCTAATAGTGTTAAGATTATTGATTTTGGAGCAACTAGAGTTGAAGGTATTATTGAAACAGACAAATTTATAAAACAAGAAAACCTTTTAGGAACTGCTCTTTATTGCGCTCCTGAATATTTTCTAGGTGAAATAGGAACTTCAAAAAGTGATTTATTTTCACTTGGAGTTATTACATATCAAATGTTAAGTGGTGAGTTTCCATATGGAGTACAAGTTGCACGTTGTACTTCAAAAACTTCTCAAAATAAACTAAAATATAATCCTTTATATCCAATGTTTCCTATTTGGATTGATGAAACGTTAAAAAAAGCTTTACAAATAAATCCAAATAATAGGTATGACGAATTATCTGAATTTTTATTTGATTTTACTCATCCAAATAGAAAATTTTTAAATAAGAAAAAACCAGCATTGATTGAAAGAAATCCAATTATATTTTGGAAAAGTACTACTTTTATTCTTTTATTTATTATTTTATATTTATTACTAATATGAAATCAGATTCTAATATTTCAAAAATAATATTTTTTGGTTTTTTACACTCATTTATTTTTTTGTATATATATTTTCTAAAAATACAATATCATCTACAAGTTTACTTTGTTCTTCTTCTCTATAAGCAATAGTTAAAACATCTAAATTAATATCTATTATTTTATCAACAGAACTTAGAACTTCATATTTTTTTTCTTTTATTAAAACTTTTTTTAAAAAACCTCGAACATAACTAAATGCAACATTAACATAATGTGCAGGTAAACCAATACGAACATGAATTTCACTAATGGTATGGTTTTAATGCTGATTCTGCATTTGGTGCGAACGCTATTGCAGGTGTTTTCTTATAACAACTGTTACTTAGGTTCAGCAAAAACAGGTATAAAATATTCGTATCATCTTTAGATGAAGTTGTTAGAATCAGAACTGAAGAAAGAGGAAGAGAAGCTGTTTAATCTTAAAAAGGGAAAGAAGTTTTTCTTTCCCTTTTTTATTCTAAAATATAAATTCTTATATATCTATTTTATTTTCACCATCTAATTTATTTTCTTTAACAGACTGGATAAAAGCAATTGCTATTGGAATAATTGCAAAAGCAATAATTAAACCATGTGGTAAATGAATAAAAATTTGAACTATCATACTTATAGCCAATAAACCAATTGACCACATTGCACCATGTTCTAAATATCTATATTCAGAAACAGTTCCTCTATCTACCATTAATATTGTAAGATTTCTAACAGCAAAAGCACCAGCACCAAGACCTAACATTATAATAACAATATTTTGACTAACTGCAAAAGCTCCTAAAACTCCATCAAATGAGAAAGACATATCAATAAGTTCTAAATAAATAAATGACGCTAATCCACCTTTTGCAAGTTTAGAGCTCGCAACATGTTCGATTTTTTCTCTTTCACTTTCCATATTTTTTGTATCATGTTTTTGTCCATCATCTTCAAGAATACCTCTTAAAAACTCTATACAAAGATATAATAAAATACCATAAATCATAGGAAGTACAATATCACTTTTGTTAATATTTGTTACAACATCACCAATTAATATTTGTGTTGGTGCATATAATCCAATAAGAGCAATTGTTAAAATAGCAATTAATATTTTTAAATCACCAACACTTGCCCATCTTGAAGCATATTTTTCAATAGATGCAATCCAATGTACATCTTTATTTTCATTAAACAAAAATGATAAAAATATCATTAATAAAAATATTCCACCAAATGCCATTACTATATGATGTGATGCCATGATAACTTTTTCATATTCAGCTGGATTATTTACTGCTAAACTAAATGATTCTACTAAACTTAAATCAGTTGTAGCAAAAACAATCAAAATAGGGAAAACTAATCTCACCCCAAATACAGCGATTAACATACCCCATGTAAGGAATCTTCTTCTCCAAACAGGAGGCATATTTACTAATATAAGAGCATTTACAACAGCATTATCAAATGATAAACTTAGTTCTAAAATAGTAAGTGTTGTTCCTTGAACAATACCTAAAACGCCCATATAAAAGAATTCGATAATTACTGATATACCAAAAAATACAAAAAATGTATTGAAATAACTTAATGTTGATTTCTGTTTTTGTTCTTCCATTATTTAATCCTAACTTTATTAATTTTATTGGAATAGTATCGACAATAAGCTAAATAACTCTTTTTTAAGTAAAAATGGATTTTTTAGAGGAATCTAGTTATTTTTTTTGGCTTTAACTATTGACTAAATAATATATATTTTAATGTAAATTTAAGTCTCAAATTGATTTTTAAGATATATAAAAAATTTAATATCATTAAATTAATTAACTTTTAAGATTAATTGATTATTTATTATACAAATAATAAAACAAAAATATTTAACTTTATGGAATAATTAATTAACGCAGAAAAAAGGATTTAAAGTGAAAGAAAAACTAGTAGTAATCGGAAATGGAATGAGTGGACTTCGAACCATCGAAGACCTTTTAGAAATAAATAAAGATAAATATGACATCACAATTTATGGTGAAGAACCTCATGTAAACTATAATAGAATCATGTTATCTTACATCCTTTCTCAAGAAAAAACTTTTGAAGATACAATTATCAATCATTTATCTTGGTATGAACAAAACAATATCACTTTACACAAAGGCGATAAAATTGTATCAATAAACAAAAAAGATAAAACTATCAAAAGTGAAAGTGGAAAAACTGAATCTTATGACAAACTTCTAATAGCAACAGGTTCAACAGCCTTTATTCCAAAAACAAAAGGAAGTGACTTAGAAAATGTAATTGCCTTTAGAACAAAAGCCGATGTTGATGCGATTATTAGCACTATTAGAAAAGATAAAACTGCCGTTGTTGTGGGTGGTGGACTTTTAGGACTTGAAGCTGCTTATGGAATTGCTAAACATGGAATTAAAACTATTTTGGTTCATAGAAGTGGAAGCATACTTTCTCAACAATTAGATTCAACAGGAGGAAGATTACTTCAAAAAAATCTTGAATCTTATGGAATTGAATTTAAACTAAATACAACTATTGAAGAAATAAGTGGAGATGGTATTGTTGAAAAAGTTAGCTTCACAGATGGAGTTTGTGTTGATTCAAACTTGGTTGTTTTTGCAACGGGAATTGTTCCAAATACAGCTTTGGCAAATGATGCAAACCTTGAAACAAAAAAAGGAATTATCGTAGATGATTTCCTTAAAACTTCGGATGATTCTATTTTTGCCATTGGAGAGTGTGTTGAACACGATGGAAACACTTATGGATTAGTTGCTCCACTTTATGAACAAGCAAAAGTTTTAGCAAAAGTTTTAGCAGATAAAAAAACTACTGGTTATGAAGGTTCTACTTTATCAACTAGACTAAAAATTTCAGGCGTTGATTTGTTTTCGGCGGGTGATTATTTAGGTGATGTTACAACTGAAAATTTGATTTTACTTGATGAAAAAGTAGGAATCTATAAAAAACTTGTAATTTACAAAGATAAAATCATTGGAATTGTTCTTTATGGCGATACAAATGATGCTTCTTGGTATTTAAAACTTCTAAAAGAAAATACTGATATTTCAGATTTAAGAACAAAAATCTTATTTGGGAAATCAGCTTTATCAGGAGATTCAGGACATGGTGGAAACGACATAAACGCTATGAGTGATGACGAAGAAGTTTGTGGATGTAATGGAGTTTGTAAAGGCGATATTGTAAAAGCAATAAAAGAAAAAGATTTAAAATCACTAAGTGATGTAAAATCATGTACAAAAGCTGGAGCTTCATGTGGTTCATGTTTAGGTTTAGTTGAGCAAATTTTAATAAATACTTTGGGAGATGAATATAAACAAAGCGAAGAAGGAATCTGTTCTTGTACAACTCTTGGACACAAAGAAATTAAAAAAGCTGTTGATGAGGGCGAGTTTGAAACTGTTTATGATGTTTTCTCAAAATTAGAGTGGAAAACGAAAGATGGTTGTTCAAAATGTCGACCTGCAATAAACTATTATTTACTTGTAAAATACAATGATGATAAATATAAAAATGATAAAAGGTCTTCTTTAGTAAATGATAGAATGTATGCAAATATCCAAAAAGATGGAACATATTCAGTGGTTCCTAGAATTTGGGGAGGAGTTACAAGTCCACAAGAACTAAAAGATATTGCTGAAATTGCTGTTAAATATAATGTTCCAACTGTAAAATTTACAGGCGGTCAAAGACTTGATATGTTGGGAGTTAAAAAAGAGCAATTAGCACCTATGTGGCAAGATTTAAATGATTGTGGTTTTGTATCAGGACAAGCTTATGCAAAGGGTCTGCGAACTGTAAAAACTTGTGTTGGAAATGTTTGGTGTAGATTTGGAACACAAGATGCTATGAATATGGGTGTAATTATTGAAAAATTAACTTGGGGTTCTTGGACTCCACATAAATTTAAAATTGCAGTTTCAGGATGTCCACGAAATTGTGCGGAAGCAACTATCAAAGATTTAGGAATTATTGGAGTTGATTCAGGTTGGGAAATTCATATTGCTGGAAATGGTGGTATAAAAGTACGGGTTACAGATTTACTTTGTAAAGTTGAAACTGATGAAGAGTTATTAGAATATGTAAAAGCTTTTATGCAATTTCATAGAGAAGACTCATATTATTTAGAAAGAACTGCTCATTGGGTTGAGCGAACTGGTTTACAATATATAAAAGATGTAATGTTGGATAAAAGCCAAGTTAAATCTTATGCAAAAAGATTTGAAATATCACAAGAATCAGCACAAGTTGATCCTTGGGCAAAAGCAATAAAAGATGGATTTACGAAAGAGTTTGATTCAATTGTAATTAATCCATAAGATTCTCATAGTTTTGAAGCAAAGGAGCAAATTTAAAATGTCAAAATGGTATAAAATCACAGAAATAAAAAACATCCCAGAAATGGGTTCAAGAAAAGTAGAAATTGGTGAAGTTGAAATTGCAATTTTTAAAACAAGAGATGGTTCAATTTTCGCTATTAATAATGTTTGTCCTCATAAAAAAGGAAAGTTAAGTGAAGGATTAGTTCATGACAAACAAGTAACTTGTCCTTTACATAACTGGGAAATTGATTTGACAACAGGAGAAGCTTTAGGAAATGACTCTGGCTGTACAGGTGTTTATGAAACTAAAATTGAAGATGGAATTGTGTATTTAAACATCTAATTTTAGGTCAATCCTTGTTTAGATATAGGTGTGATATAGTTAATTTTATGCAGAAATAACATTCTTTTTAATTCGATATCTAAAAAGCAAATACTATAAAAGAAAACTATTTTTTACGCTGAATTGGGGTTGGAGTTTTAGATTATATAGTTTCGTTGTTTTTCCCATTTTTAAAAAGTTTTTTTATAGGACTATTAATGGTGGTAGCTATTTTTCCTATACTATCGTATAGAAGTAAAAATAAAACAATGTCAAAAGATTAAAACTCTTGCCCCTATACTTCTCTGCTACTATTATTACTTTGGCATTTTCATTAATTGTATTTATGCCAATTACCTTATTTTTATTTAATTTTTTGCTCATCCTATTTGATAGTATGGCGAGAATATCTGTTGTTTTTTATATATTGATAATATTATAAAGCTTGTTCTTTTAAATTTTGTAAATAAAAAAGTAAGTAAAAACAAACATCGTTTCAATTAGTTTATTATATTTTTTGCCATTATGGGAGAATTAGCAACTTTTGGATTCTGTGGATTTTTCTTAGAACCTGCAATTATTGCACTAGCGTTTACAAATCTTTTGACTTTATGTAAAGACAATCAATTAATCCTTGCACCTAAAAAGACTCCCTTAGATAAAAATTAACTTTTTATATTAAGTGTTTCTATTTATTCAAGTCATAGCATAATATTTTTATTCTTAAAAATAATATTAATAATTATAAATAAAAATTATAATAACTTATTGTATTAACCTATATTGTTTTGTGTATAATACATATTCTAATTTTAAGCTAGGAGTTTTTTTGAAAAATAAATCTATATATTTATTTTTAATCTTGTCGATTTTGGTTTTAGTTTCATGTTTTATAGCAAAGAATATTGCATTATGGATTTTTTCAATTATAGTTATAGGAATATCTATTTTATTATTATTTGAATTAAATAAAAGTTTTTCAAGATAAGTAGTGAATTAGAAGAACTTAAAAATAATTGCGAAATAAAATTAAATAGTTCTAATCAAGACAATGAAATAAGAGAAGAGATCATAGATGTATTAGAAAAGTTAAAAATAGGTTTTTTAGGTTACAAAATACAAAAGACTCCTAATGATCCAAAAGTTGCAGAAGTTGCAAAACTCATTAATGAAAGTATGGATAAATTTAATCAAGATATTGATTATTCATTAGAGATTTTAACAGAATATGGAAATGCAAATTTTGAGTATGAAGTAAAAACTTCTAAGCTAAGTGGAAAAACAGGTTCATTACTACTAGCTATTAGAGCTTTAGGAAGTTCTATTTCTGAATTTATTGCACTTATTAGTTTAACAGCTAACTCTTTGAATGATAATGTTGAGACATTGACAATTGCTTCAAATAACTTATCAGTTTCATCAAACCAGCAAGCGGCTTCACTTGAAGAAACAGCTGCTGCTTTAGAAGAAATTACTAGTACTATCGTAAACAATACAGAAAATACTAATAAAATGGCTATATTTGCAAAAGAAGTAAATAGCGCATCAGATGAAGGTAGAAAATTAGCTGATGAAACAGCTAAATCAATGGAAGAGATTAATACTCAAGTAAATGAAATAAATAATGCCATAGGGTTAATTGATCAAATTGCATTTCAAACAAATATTCTATCACTTAATGCAGCAGTTGAAGCAGCAACGGCAGGAGAAGCTGGTCGTGGATTTGCTGTTGTTGCAGGAGAAGTTAGAAATCTAGCAGCAAGAAGCGCAGATGTTGCAAAAGAGATTAAAAATCTAGTTATAAATGCAACTTCAAAAGCAAATCATGGAAAACAAATTGCCTCTCAAATGATTGATGGTTATACAAAATTAAATAATAATATAAATAGTACTATTGATTTAATAAATAATATTACTGATGCAAGTAAAGAACAACAATCAGGAATAGAACAAATCAATGATGCGGTAACTCAACTTGATCAAGCAACACAACAAAATGCTTTAGCTGCTTCAAATATTAATACTATGGCAAAAGAGATACAATCATTATCTTCTAAACTATTAGAAACAGCAAATCATGCAAAATTTGATAAAAAAGCATTAGAACAAGTTTGCGATATGAATTTGACTATGTTTCTAAATAGATTAAAATTAGACCATGTTAATTTCAAAAATAGAAATTGCGTTAAATTAGGAACAAAAACTGAATGGACGGTAGTAAAAGAAACTGAGTGTAACTTAGGAAAATGGATTTTAGAGTCAGAACAAAAACAAGAAATCTTTACAAAAACACAAAATTGGGATCAATTAAAAAAAGTTCACTTACAAGTACACAAAGGTATGCAAGATATTATTTTAGAAAACGCAAATCATTCTAATAATAAAATTTTAGGGAAACAAGCCCACGAACTTGATGAAGCAATTTCAAATGTATTTGGAATGATTCAACAAATCAAAAGAGATAATTGCATTTAAAAAAAGAAAGAAGGTTTTATCCTATCTTTCCAATAAATGCTCATATTTTTTATCAGTTAAAAGTTTCATAAATGCAACTAATGATTCAACTTTTCTATCATTTAACTCTTTTGCTTTTAGCTCTTTTAAAGCTATCGTCTCTTTTACTTCAGGTTCATCCCACTCTTTTTTGGTTTCAGGGTTTATAGTTCTATCTTTATTATTATATTTATCATAAAACTCAACTACTGTTTTTAAATCTAAAAATACACCATTATGCATATATGGAGCCGTAACTGCCACATTTCTTAAAGTTGGAACTTTATATTTTCCCAGTTGTTTTTCATCTGTAACGGCTGGATTATTTAAAAGCCCTTTATCTATATCTTTTACACCATTTTTAGCTCGTAATTCTTTATTAGCAGGTGTTCCAATATTATGAAATTCGTAATTTGTAAAAGTTTCCCCTACTTTATCTTCACCTTTTAAAACATGGCAAGTTGCGCATGAATTATTATTATTTGAAAAAAACAGAGATTTTCCCAAATCCTCAAGTGGTGTTAAATCATATTCACCCTTTAAATATCTATCATATTTTGAATCAAAAGGAGAAAATTCATCACTTCTTTCAAAAGTTGCAATTATATTTGTCATAGCATCATAAGCAATTTCATCATTTTTAAAAACATCTTCACCAAAAAGTTCTTTAAATGTTTGAACATAATAAGAGTTCTCTTTGATTCTTTCAAGCACCTCTTTTTTATCTTTCATTCCCATTTCAATTGGACTTAAAGGAGGTCCTCCTGCTTGTTCTTCTAAAGTTTTAGCCCTTCCATCCCAAAACTGTCCACCAATATATTTTTGTTTTTTCTCATCAAAATAAAAATGCGGAGAAAATTTTGCATAAGAAGCAGTTGGGGCTTGTCTATCTCCCAAAGATTTATTATCATCCCCTAAAGATGCCATCTTTTTTATACCATTTTGTCTATCATCAACAAATCCAACATCTGGATTGTGACAAGTTGCACACGATTGTGTTCTATTTTTTGATAGATTTTTATCCATAAACAGAACTTTTCCTAAAGTCTCTTTTTGTGAAATTTCGTTTGCATTTAAACAAACAAAACCTAAACACAAAATTCCCAAAGAAACTATTTTTAACTTATTCATTTTAATTTTTCCTTTTTATTAAAAGATTTATAAAAGGTCTAAATATTAGACTTTTTAAAGAACTATAATCATTCATTTGATTTTTTCTAAGTCCAAACTTCATAACTAAAACCTCATTTGAGAGTTTCAAAGTTCCAAACATTTTGTCCCAAATAGAGATAAATCCACCGTAGTTTTTATCAAAGTGTTTACGACTATGATGTATTTGATGTTGTTTTGGAGACATTAACCATTTTTCCAAAATTCTAGGATATGAAAAAGGCACATGAGAGTGTCGCAAATTCGCTCCAAAAACTGAAAATACAAATAAAAAAACATTCACTCCCACTACAGCATAAATATCAATCATTGCACCAAAAAAATATACAAAAATACCAGTTACAAAACCAATACTCAAAGAGTATCGCAGTCCAAAAAGAAAATTTTCAACTGGATGAACCCTATAAAATGTAATTGGAGTTAAAACCTTTGCACTATGATGAACCTTGTGAAACTCCCACAAAAATGGAATAGTATGCAAAAATCTATGTAACCAATATCTTGTAAAATCACTCACTAAAAATAGTGTTATTGTGTATAAAAATATAATTTCCCCATAAGAAAAAAAACTATTTTCAAAATAATCAAACTTTGCATATAAAAATTTATTTACACCCAAAGCGATTGTTTTTGCACTAATAATGTAAAACCGCTTTTAAAATGTATGTAATTTGCTAGTGAAATGTATGTACACTTAAAAATCATAGGTTTTGATACTATTTTACCTACATTTCAAAAGCAAATTAAACCTTATTAAATACTCCATTTACCTTACCTATTACAACTAAATCTTTTACTTTTATATCTTCATAATCTAAGTTTATACTCTTTAAATGATAGTAATCTCTTCTAATTATAATTTGTTTGACAAATATCTCTCCATTTACATTTACTACATATATATGTTTATCTTTTATATCTTTGATTGATGTATCTATAAATATCAAACTATTATCTTTAATAATTGGGCTCATACTGTCACCAAATACTTTGATTATCTCTGTATATTTATAGCTGCTATTTATATAGTTTAACAGTTGCTTATCTATTATAAGTGGCTCTGTATTTACTGAATAATTAATTGCTCCAGCTCCAGCTGAGCAAATAATGTTTCTTTGATACTTTAATATAATGTAATGGGATGTATTTTCGATTAAGCTCTCAGGAAGTTGGTTAAAAAAGAACCAATTAATTGATATATTTCTAATAGCCAAAAAGCTCATTATCTCATAATATGGAATAGAGCCTCTAGCCTTTTGTTTTCTAAAGTTATCGTAGTTAATATCAAGAGATTGAGCAATATCTTTATCAAATATCTTTTTATCGGCTAACTCTTGAGAGAGTATATCTTTTATCTTTTCTAGTATTTCATTATAGTTTTGCATAAAAAATTATACCTACATTTTAAAAGCAAAATTTAAACAGATAAGAGAAAAGACTCTTATCTAATAATTAGTTATAAATACCTCCCTAACACTTTTATTCTTACCATGCATATTTTTTCCTAGAGTGTATTCAATCTCTTTAGTTGGTCTTATATTAAAGCCTTTATATAGCTCTCTAACAACTACACTATCATTATAAGATAGTAAAAATCTACCTTTTATTTTAGACAACAGTTCTGCTAATTGTTCATGCTCTTTTAATCCGAATCCACCTGTATTTTTATAGTAACTCTCTGTTGCTACATAAGGAGGGTCAATATAGAAAAATGCATCTTCTTTATCATATAAAGGTATAAGTTTTGAGAAAGACATATTTTCAATAGTTACACCTTTAAGTCTATCACTTATTTTTTTGAAGTCTCTGTATATGTTTTTAGGCTTTCTTCCTGATTTTACAGCCATGGCAAAGTTATCACCTTTAGAACCAAAGCTTTGAGTTAATTGATAGAAATAAAAAGCAGCTGCTTCTATATTGTTTCTTGGTTTTAATTTTCTTTTTTTAATATCATCAAATATCTCTCTTGAGACAAATAAATCATTTAAAAACATTGATAAGCTTTGAGGGTTATTTCTTATTGCTCTATGAAGATTGATAAGCTCTGAGTTTATATCATTAAAAACTTCTAATTTTGATGGTTCTTTTTGATATAAAACACTTCCAGCTCCTCCAAATACTTCAATATAAATGTTATGGTCTTGTGGAATAAGATCTATAATATCTGAGGCTAGTTTTGTTTTGCCACCTACCCATCCAAATGGGGCTTTTAAAGTTGTTTTTTGCATAATTATCCTTTGTGAAAAAATGTCACTTTTTTAGAGTTTCATTTTTTGTTTTGTTAAAATTCTTATGCAGTCAGCTTGGGGAAGGTGGCTGTGCAATTTAATTAATAGTTTTGTGCTGCGTTCACGGATTTCCTCATGACACTTTTATAATTCTATTTCTACCAAATCTAATTTTTCCCGTTAGTTTAGCACTAAGAAATAATATTAAATCAAAAGTTCCTGCTGGAACAGTAAACACTGGTGTAGCTAATATTCCCTTATTTATTTTTTTACTAAACCTTATAGGTCTAATCTCGTCTATAAATATAGAATGCGCACCATTAATACCAATATTCCCTTGCGCTTTCGCTTCAATCCGCATAGTATATTTATCTATGACTGCATCATCATCCAATTCAAATTCCGTGATTACTTGTATTTTATCACCAACTACAATCCCTTGTATATAGTTATACATTGTGAATACCCCTAGTGTAGTCATATTAATTTGTTGCCATTCTAATCCATAGTCTCTAGCTACTTTAGTGAAAACACCTGCACCACTATCAATATTTCCAGTCCATCCAGTCGCAACTGTTGTTCCACCTAACATGTAAGGATTATTTAAATAGCCAGTTGCAATATCTGTATTACCACCCGAGAATAAACTTATAGGTTTCAAATATTTGTCCATGCTATTTGCTAATTCATAACCAATTTCTGGAGCACCTTGAGCGGAAGGATGAACTCCATCTACTAGAGTATTTGCTCTTGGTAAATTAGTAGCTGGACTTACTATTGAAGCATAGCCATCAAACAATATGTAGTTATCTAATGTTCCTTGTAGGTCTCTTAAAAAGTTATTCAGATAGAATATTTCTGTAGCAAAATTTTCACTATTACTATCATCTCTTGGTAAAATCGTATTTATAACACAAATAATACCAGCACTTCTTATTCTATTAATTATAGTTAGTAAATTTGCCTTTATTATTTCTTTAGCTACATTCTGCCCCACATCGTTAGTGCCTATATTAATTATCATAAATTTTGGTTTCAAATCTATACTTGTTTGAAGTCTAGCTAAGAGTTGGTCTGTTCTTTCCCCACTAACGCCATGGTTAGCTATTATGTGTAACTTATTATTTAATTTTATATTTGCCCAAGCAACAAATCCGCCAGAGTCTGTTGCGATACCGCCATCAGGATTAGCAACATACCCATTCATCGCAGCGATACTATCTCCGTCAATAACAACTGTATTCTGATTTACGTTTCCTATTTCATTTACTACTTTTGCGTTTACCTTAACACTCCCAACATTTGATAACTTCATCTTTTGACCAGTTAAACCACCAGCACTTACACCTAACGAATGGAATATTCTAATTGATGTACATCCCTTTGGTATTATTATCTCCTGATAATATATACCTCCAATACTAGCCCCAACAACACTACTAGATGCACCGTTAGCACTACCACCAGTAAAGTATGTAATTAACTTATCGTATTCATTATTATAACTAATACCTAGTTGTATTCCATCAGTCTTATTTTTAGCTTCAAAATTCATCTTAAGGAAGATTCCATATTTCTCTCCTTCAGTAACACTAATTGGAGATGATACCATATCACTATATCCTTCACCACTTGATACAGCTTGATAGTCAATAGTTAATACATTTCCAAACTTAGTAAATGCAGGTTCACTAATTACACTTCGTGTAGATGTTAAGTATGCATTTTCATACCGAGGTGTCCATACCCCCACAGTTGGGAATAATCCTGTATCAAAGAGTTTATATTCCTCTCCACCTTTTAGTAAGTCAGCAGTTTTACTATATATATTACCAGTTGCCATTACAGTTGGAGTGCTAATTCTTGTACCTATTAATTTTAGTAATACTGTAGATACATCTACAGCTATAGATTCGCATGCTTCTGCACCAGGATGCAACCCATCATAAATATCAACTACACCATCTTTAAAATTCCAACCAGTTTTAAATTTACCATTATTAGAACAATTAGTATATATATCCACATATACTATATTCATTTTTTCACACTCTTCTTTAATTGCTAAATTCCATTCAGGAATTCTAGTATTTCTAATATCATTTAAGTCATTTGGTAATAATGATAGTACAACTGGTGTAATACCATTCTCCATTAATCTAGCCCAGATTGCTCTCCTACCCGCAACCATTTGTTCCTTAGTGTTAACTTGTAGGTAATTGTCATTTGTTCCTGAGAACTCAATGCATATATCAGGTTTATTAGCTAACACTCCTATTGGTTGTGGGTTGACATGTGTGGCATTAATAACTGCCGTAGGTGATAACATACTATCATAGATTTCATCTGTTCGTTGACCAGAATATCCTTCTACAGAATAGATATCAACCCAAGCTTTACCTTGAAGTTTCATTCCAGTTCGTAGTAACCAGTTTCTACCAACCCAACCATAATACGTTCCCCATGTAGTATCACCATATGTTATCTGGTTTCTAGTGATAGAATCTCCTATGGCTCCTATTTTTAAAGGTCTATTAGGTAGACCTATAGTTTTATTTGGGAAGCTAAAATTTTTTAAAGAAGCTAAATCTTCTTTTTTTACGACTCTTGTCTCTAACATATTTATTCCTTATCTGTTATTATTATTTTTCCATCTTCTGTAACTAAGATTTCGTTATCTTCAGTTACAACAAAAACTATTTCGTCTACTTTCTTACCTTTGCTTTTATCTCCAAAGCTGTCAAATGGTTTTACTAACTTTCCCATTTTTATACCATCCTAGAAACTAAAATTTTTACAGTTCCACTCTTAGCTCTTCCATAAATCTTAGAATCTTCACTGTAATTTGCAAAGCTATCCTTATTGTCATAATCACTTCTACCATAAATTGTTCTTGTTACATCATTCGCACCTGGTATAGCTGAATCAAATCGAAATTCTAAATTTTCATTTGGTCCACTCATGTTTGTAATAATTCCCTCTCCTAAAAGTAAAAGTACCCACTCAGTTGTAACTAATGTGAAGTTTTTATCATCTACTAATGCCATAATTTGTCCTTTTTTTAATTTTATTCACCAATGCTTTTTGCGCAATGGTTATTTTCTAGTTTTTTCAAAAAACAACAAAGCTTTTTGTCAAACCAAGTTGCTGTGTTATTTTCTATTCTTCTACCAATATGAGAGCTTACAGTTTCATCTTGTGAACCATTCCAAAAAACAACGTTAAGCAACTGGTCTAAAATAAGTAAAAATCTTTTAAATCTACTTCTTTTTTTTCTATCATTTTCAAATTTTTCTATTAAATTTTGATTCATAATTTACTCGCTTCTAAAAACATTGTGTCCACTTGCTCACTTGTTAAATTTAAAGCATCCTGCATTGCTTGGATAAGTTGATTTGTTCTTAAAACTTCATTTGCATATTCCCACTCTATTTCCCATGCCTTATTTGTGGCTACTATTGTTTCAATATCGTCTAATAAATTTTTTGATAGAAGATATAATCTACACTGTCTCATTGTTATTTTTGTAGGGATTGTAGATTGATAGATTTCTTCCTCAGTTCTAAAATCTTTAGCTATAAACCTACCATTTTCGTAACAATTAGCATTAATATTAATAGCTTCTTGCCAAACTTCATCGTTTACTTCTACGCAACCAAGTGGGATAGAAGTATGAATATCTTCAGAGTACCAACCTTGTAATTTTGTATCTATTATGTGTGCATATTTCATATTTTACTCCTTAATATCCTATTGCAAGCCATCTAAAATACCTACCCGTAGGGTTAGTATATGTAAAATGTGTAAATCCTGTATTTGTAGGTTGTGCATTAGGGTTTAATACGGTACCATCAGTAGGACCTCCATTTTCCACGGTAATCCCAACAAAAGAACAACCAGTTGGAAAAGATACAGGAAAAAGAGTTTGCAACCAATTTGTATCAGGATACATAGCTCGTCCCCACTGCATTATCAATCCAGTGCTTAATCTTATATACCCACTACCCGAGTTATTACCCCATTGATGATTGCTTAAATCCATACATCTTTCTGCTCTATATGCAGAGTTAACTAACACATTTCCATTTCCTGCAGTAATACCATCATTTCCCCAACTGCCTAAGTGTTTATATCCTATTGCAGGAATAGTTAAAGTTACTGCACTTGCAGCTGTATCATTAACACCTAATTTCCCAGCCAAAGCAGAAACTAATCCAGCAATATTTGAGATTGCTAATGTGTCTAATACGGTTTTGTTTTGTTTGATATAAGCAACAATCTCTTGAAATGAATCGAGTGAAGTATCGCTGGAGGTGATGATTGCAGTTATATTATCTAGTAAAGTTTTTATCTTAGAACTAGACCAGGTGTTCCTTTCACTAACTGCTGAATCTAAAACAGTTCCTGCTGGTAATGATGCTGTTATGCTTTGAACCAATGCTGTTTTTTCTGAAACAGTTTGTGTGTTCGTTGCTACTTCACTTGCTTTTGTATTAATTTGTCCACTCAAGATATTTAGATCTGTTATTGTGTCGTTAAAATAAGGAATAAGAGTATTCCCGCTATAGTTAATGAATCCGAAAACATTGTTTGCAAAATCATAATCATTTTGTGTTTGTTTATTTGGAATTACGCCTGTATACACAGGTAAAGATGATATTTCTTGCATGTTAATTTACTACTCCTACGATTTGGGTTGTTGTTAAAATTTTGTTTGGATTTTCTAAAGGTAATTTAAAATTTTCTATATATCCAATGCTTATCAATTCTGAAAAAATATCAAGTTCTGTTGGTATAAATAGAATATTTCTATCTAATATCGTATCTATCAATAAAGCTGTTTTATTAAATTCATCTACTTCAAATAAAACTTGAACAGATAGAACTCTTACTTTTCCATAACGCAATACTGTTCTATAAGATGTAAATTCATCTGTTTTAATTTTAGATTTTGATTCCCATGAAAGTGAAGTTCCGTAAAGTGTAACTCCAAGTTCTTGCAGTAATCCTTGACAAATAGTTCCAATTGCACAAGCACCTGAAAAAGTTAAAACTACTTTAGAATTAGGTCTCCATTCCAAATTATCAATAATCACTTTTCTTTGTAGGATTGTTTTTTTATAACAGTATTCTGCAAATGAACTACAAGAAATATCTCTACTATTTATGTCTATATTTACAATCTCTTCGTTTGTATTTAAATCTATTTGTCTAATATTCACAGTGCTAAAATCTGTATCAACAAGAGCTAAAATATTTGATTGATTAAAAGGCATAGTAACAATTACATCTATGCCCTTTGTTTGTGAACCAATATTCTCATCACATGCGAACATATTCATGTTATTAACATACCCCCAGAATGTCCATTTGTCCGTATTACTTGGTGGGAATATGCCCGTGTTTGAATCTGCACTACTTTTATAAATAGATTTTAATTCAGGAATAATCACGTAAGTACCACTTGCATAAGTAGTATTTGCATTCCAATTTGCATAAGCTTCATTTGTAATACCTGTAACAGTTGTTGCAGGTATATAAAACTCTTTTGAGTAAGTTACTCCTGCATAAGTAACTGTTAGTTTTTCTCTTTTTAGATTAACAAAATTCATGATACATACCTACTAATTGAAGTATTGTTTGCTGTTGCACTAGATGATTCTTGCAATGCATTTACAGCAGTAGTTAAATTAGATAAAGCTGCAATCATATTATTTGTGTTATCTGCAATTTCTTGTAAAACAGATAATTCAGTATCTAAATTTAAATTCATAGATTCAAACTGATTAGCTGCTACTGCTTGAGCATATTGCATATCTCTAGCAGATGTAAAATAGTCGCTATTATTTAAAGCATTAGAATAAGAAATGGTATCTTTTACACTATTTGCTAATGATGTGTAATCTCCAGTTTGTGCAAGTAATAAAGATGTAGTCATACTTCTTGCAAATTTATCCAAAGAGCTACTTGAGCTTGTATCTATACTACTTCTTAAACTAGAAATTACTGATTCCAAATTAGTCGATATATCTTCTAGGCTTGAAATAGAACTGTTTGTACTATCCAATTGGTTAGTTAATAAACTCACTTTTGAGCTAGAAATATCAGCAAAAGAATCACTTAATGTAATTAATCTTCCGTAAAGTTCCTGACCTGAAGTACTTGTTAAATCTAAACCTGATAATAGTTCTTTAAATGCTAAATTTGTTGTTGGCATTAAAATTCCAAGACTTGCAAAACTTGAAGATAATTGTTGAGTTTTATAGTCTAATTGTTCACTTTCACTTAAAAAGTTTTCAAAATAAGAACTAAATCCACTCGATAAAGAATCCACACTTCCAGCTCCATAAATCATAGAACTTGAAATTCCTTGAGATGATTGACCCAAAAATATTAATCTATCTCTTAATTCATCTAAAGTTGTATAAATCGTATAAAGTTCTTCAGCTGTTGCATCTAAAGAATCAATTATTTTTACAAGATTATTATTAGCTCCATAAGTTGCTTCATCAAAGGCATCAATAGATTGTCTTAAGGCTTCAAAGCCAACATCACCTTGTGCGTTTTCTATGGCTGTATAAGTAATGTCTGCAAAAGAATTACCAAGTCTTGCAATATAATATTCAGCCTCTTCCATTCCTGTTGCAACTCTTGTAAGAGTTTCAAACATACCCTCACCAACTTGTTGAAAAGATGTTAATAAAGGAAAAGCAGTTACTGCTATATCATCACTAATTTCACTAAAGATATTTGTCAATTTTTCTTGTATTTCATCGCCAGTTAAATCTTTTAATGAAACTTTTCCAATACTAATTACAAAATTTGAAAGTGCGTCAGCAGTTGTTAATGATGCTGAATCTAATGCTTCACCTGCAACTAAAGCAGTATTGTAAAGTCCATCTAAAACAAGGGTAAATTGTCTTTCAGTTTCACTATCTAAATCTTCAAAATAACTACTAACTGATGTTTTTGAAGATTTACTAAACCAAGACTTTTTTGTTGTAGTGGTGGAAATAGTTTGATATGCTTCTCCATCAAATTGGTCAATTGCACTTGTTAAAAGTGTATCTGCAAAGTAAATACCACTATCTGTTAAACTTTGTGTAACTTTTGTTTTTCCAAAAACTCCACCCAAAACTGAATTAAATAATCCACCAATAGTATTTGTAAGCATTCCACCAAGTAGTAATTTATCAATTCCCATTAATGCTAATCCAGCAGGTCCCAAAACAGATAATCCACCAATTGCACCAAACCCACCCGCAGCACCAAATCCTGCTAAAGTTCCAGCTCCACCAAGCAATGTAGCCATAGTGTTATTTGTTCCAAGGTTATTGCTATAGCCTGTATCAAATCCAACAAATCCACTTCCAAGTGCATAATCTTCACCTTGAATAAGTAAACTTGCAACACCACCAATGTTCGATGCAATAGTTTCAAGATAACTATTCATGCTTAATAATGTTTGATATTCTGGCTTTGCAAAATTTTCTAAAGTTGAAAGTGCATTTGTTATTGATTCAGATTGTTTTTTACTATCTCCTAAAACAGAACCTGAACCATCATTTGCAGTTAAACTAGAAAAACTATCTGAAGTAGTTGTAGTTGTATTCATACCAAATGCAATACCAATATTTCCAAGCATAGATGAAACTGTTGCAGCCATTGCAGCCATTCTTGCAAATGCAGTATATGGATCTCCACTTCCTTGAGTTAATATTGCTCTAATTCCACTTGATAAAGCTAAACTAGCTTCAATTAATTGGAATGATGCAGCTTCACGACTTCCTTCCTCAAACATACTTGACATAGAACCTGCAATATTTGCATAACCATTTAATTGAGCTTGAATGTTTTGTTCATTAAGAATTGCAGTATCTTTTGTGTATTGTTGTTCTAATTCTTTTGTTTTTTCAACATCACCTGCATATTTATTAAATTGCTCTATGTATTTTTTATCTAACTTTGAAGCTTCTTTTTTATTTGTAAGTTCAAGTGAACTCATTGCAGCTATTGATTTAGAAACATTTCCAATCTTAGAAGATACACCATCAAAACCACTCCCAAAGTCATATACTGCATTATTCAATGCTAATTGAGAATCAAGCATATCATCATAAAAATTATTCATAGTATCTTGAAATTCAGTATCATATTTATAGTTCATATTTTGAACTGTTAGATTAAATAATTCAGTTTCTTTTGCTATTAATTTATCTTTTTCAGCAATGGATTTAGTAGTGTTTTCTATTTCTAAAACTCTGCTTGAGTATGATATTCCTTGCAATTCCAACTCTTTAGAAAGAGAATCATCTTGTAGTTGGATTTTTCTTTCATAGTAGCTTAGGTCTTCTTTTTGTACAGCAATTTCTTTTTGATTTGCTAGATTCTTTTTATTATCTTCATAAACTAAATCTATTTTTGTTTTTGCACCAACAACACCTGCATACTTAACTAAATCAGCATTATATTTATTATCTAATTCTTTAAATTTAGTATCCCACTCATTGAGTCCAATAAGATTAAATTCTGCTTCTACTTCAGCTATTTTTTTAGCACTTTCTTCAGCTTGTTTTTCTTTCTCTTTAAATGTTTTTTCATTTAATTTTGATTGTTTTTCATTAAAATCTTTAATAGAATCTGCTTTATATTTATCAACTTCAAGTTGAGTTGCACCTGATTCTTTTAGTTTTTTAACATTATCATTAATTTCTAAATTAAGTTTTTGATAATCTGTTCCCATAATTTTTATAATATCTGAATCAGATCTTTCAACTTTTTTATCTACTAATTTTGGATTAGCTGGATTTTCTAAATCTTTAATTTTATTTTTAGTTGTTTTTATTAGAAGTTCTAATTTATTTATTTCAGCTTCATCATTTGTAGTCCACTGGTTATAAAATCTTTTTGAAGCTTCTTTTGTAGAATCTAATCTTTTTTCTAACTCGCCAAGTTCATCTTTTAATGTAACAACATTATTTTGTTTATGTATATCTTGTACTTTATTTATATTGTTATAATAATCCACTAATTTAATATTTAAATTACTTAATAGTTCTGTAGCAGGAATCATTGAATTAGAGAAATCATCAAAAAAAGGCTTAGTTAATGTTCCTGCTAGTGTTTCAAAATTATTATTTAAATTTGAGATTCGTGTATCAAAGTTGTCTATCGCTTGAAACCCCGATAGCTTGTCTTTAAAAAGCTGAACAACATTTGAGCTATTTTTAATAGCTTCATTTGATAGTCCAATACTATTTAAAAATCTTCCCATGTCAGATGAGACTTCAACCGTACCCGTCGATAAACCATCCATTGCACTAAGTAACGCATCAAAATTCATTCTGTTACCTGCTGCAATAGATATTTTCTTTGTTATCTCTATCATATCTTCGCTTGATGCACCAATCTTCTTCATGCCCATGTACATAGCGTCATATATTTTGCCAGTTTCATTCAAACTGTGTGGAGTTTGTGCGTTTATTTTTATTAATTCTTGAAGAGTTTGTGTAGCTTCTTGTTGAGCCATATTGTACTTTTGTTGTATAGTTAATTGATTACCCATACTATCAGTATTTGAAGCACTAACAGCTCTTAATGTTGTTAAAGAGTTATTTAGATTTTGCATAGTTTTATTAGTTTCAAAACCAACTTTTCCTATGCTACCTATTGTATTAATTAAAGTTTCATAGGCAATGAATATATTTGCTCCAAGACTTACTCTATCTTTAAAATCTCTTATGGTTTTATCTAAAATATTAAAAGAGCTATCTACAGTTTTCACTTTACTGTTTAAAGTATCTAACTTAGCAGTTTCTGAATCAATTTTGATTTTAATTCTTAAGTCTTTATCAACCATCTTCTAACTCTCCTTTCATTATAAATCAACTAACCCTTGCATTCAAACTTTTTAAAATCTCAAAAAAGTAAATACAATCTAAATCTTCTTTTTTGCAGAAATCTTTAACAACTTGATACTCTACTTCTACACCAAAGCCATTTGATTTTCTACTCAAACAAAACATTTTATAAACCATCATTTCCCAAGAAGTTTCAAGTTCATATTTAAATATACCGTTATCTTTTTGGTTAGATTTTATAAATCTAACCAAGTTATTTAAGCTTTTTTCTTTAGCTTTCCCAGTGCATTTTCACACTCTTTCATAAACTCAGCAATATCTCCATTTTCATCATAGAATTTTTTGATTGAATCTATTACTTTCTCATCCCCTTTTAATCGTTCATAGAATTGTTTTTCTAGCAGCTCTTCAACTTCATAAACTCTTGTCTCTTCTTTTCTTAGCATATCTCTTTGTTCTTTTTTTTGCTTCCCATTTTGTTTGTAAAACTTTACAACATGTGTTTGTTCATCTTTAATTATTTCTATTTCAATAAACTCTCTGTTTCTAATATCTAGATTTAAATTCATTCTAAGCCACCGTCATTGTGTATTCTTTTGCATAACCACTTGGAGTTTGTAGTACTGCACCTTCAAAACTAAGTGTTGTAAAATCTTCAACGATATATCCAATATCTCCAGTTGGTGTAATAACAGCTTCATAGATTAATAAAATTGGTTTTTTTACACCTTTTGCATCACCTACAAATTTTAATTGACCCGATACTATTGGAGTAGTTCCCGCATTAATTACTGGAACTACAGTTATTGCAGTTGCAGTTGTACCGTCTGGTAAAAGTGCACCAACTGCAAAAGTCTCAGTTGATGCAGTTCCAAGAAGAGCTAATGCCATATTTTTTGCATCACGGATCTGCGTTGTAAATTTTATTGTTGCATTAATTTCCGTTGCAACTTTTTCAACTAACTTTTTCATTGTTTCATCTTTAGAAAATGCATCTTTTGTTGTTACTCCAATATTAAAAGTAGCCTCTTGAACCTCTCCAATCTCAACCTCAGTTGAACCTGATACGCTTGATTTAAAAAATAGTTTTCCACCACCGATATATCTACTACCTGTTGTTATCATTTTGCTTCTCCTTGTTTATTTTCAACTAAAACTTTTGTAGTAGCTCCAACAACAGGAGCAACTGTTTCTTTTACTTCTTCAACTGCTTTTGCTTCAATAAGTGTTTTAGCAGCAACTTCATCTTCTAATTCTATAATTTCATCAACTTCTACTGTTTTATCATTGTGATTCAATGGTACTAAGGCTCTTACCTTCATTTTCTTCCTTTTAATTTTTTATCTTTTCCATACTGATGTACCAGTTCTTTTTTCATAAGTTCTTAGCACAAAATAACCACCAACGGCTGTACCACATAAAGTTGCAAATAATGAAACCCAAACTTCTTTGATTTGGAATGCTCCAACATTTCCATCTAAAATTGCTAAAATAGTAACTACAAGAACTAGATATGCAGTTAATCCTGGTCTTAACAATTTAGCAAATCTACTGTCAGCAGAGTTGTCACTCTTCCATCTTTCTGTAATTTGCTCTTCTTGATTTTGCTCATTCTCATAATCAAGTTTTTTACTCTCAAGCTTTAGTTCTTCAATCTTAAGTGCAAACTCATTATCAATTTTTTTAAGAGCAATCACTAGCTCTGGATTTTCACCAAGATGTTTAACTAAATCATCTTTTGTTTTTAAATCCACACCAATTAAATCAGATGCACCTGTAAGTACATTTTTTGTTAAGTCTTTCACCGCTTCAGTTTTATCTTCACTTGTAAAAAGTTTATAGATACTAGGAGCTGCAGAAAGTAATAATTGCAATCCAAAATTAAGCATGACTTCCCTTTGTCAATATATTTATAATTGTGTTATTTTGATTTTTAATATCAGCCATTGTTTCTGCTAAATGTTCATTTCTTTGGTTGTAGATGTCTAAAGTTACAAAAGTTTTAAATGCCTTATCCTCTTCTATCATGTTGTTGCATTTTTCTTCAAGTTTTTTGATTGTTACATTATGCTCATTTATTTTTTTACTGTTTTCAGCAGTTGTAAATTTAATATAAGCATAGATACCTCCCAAAGATAAAAGTGCACCCACAATATTAAAAATCTCATTCAAACTTAGTGTAAAATTCATACTTTAACCTCAAATCCCAACTAAACACTCTACAAAAAAGACCTCTTTTTTTGTTGTATTTTCCAAAAAAGTCTCAGACTGTAAAATCTTTGTTTCTTTATTTTCTTCTACATCGTATTTTAAAAATGCGTTATAGATTTCTTCATTGGATTCGTCATATACAAAAACAACTGCATAAGTCACTGCTTTTCTTATAGGACTTTTTGTTGCTCTTTTTCTAACATAAATCAAAAAATTGCTTGTAAAAGCTTTAGCAATATCTTCTAAAGCTTTTTTAGCCTCAGCTTCACTTATATAACATTCCATGAAATACCATCCTCATTTTCCACATTCACTTTTGATATTGCCGTTTCTGCTCTATCTAGCCAGATCTGTTGGAAACTCTTAATATCTTTAAAACTAGATATTGATTCCGCATATTCCTGAACTCTGTTTTGCATATCAACCCAAAGTAGTGGAGCAAGATAATAAATAGTTTTACTACCTACTACCTCTAGCTCTTGTGATTCATCTTCAAACTCTATATTTTTATAATCCCTTGTTGCTCTATTTAGATGAGCTTGTATTTTTTCATCTTCTAGCGAGAGAGGAAATAAGGTCTTAAGAGATTGAATAGTTATCATTTTTTACTCTTAAGCTACATACTCAACAAAAGTTACATATTTATGAATATCAAATTCATAATCACAATAAACAACAAATTTGTATCTTAAGGCTGAGGCTTCATTGTCATACCATCTGTTTCTCTCAATTTGTGTAGCAATACCAAAAACCATATTTTTAGGAATAGTTGCGAGATATTCTCCAGCTTCCATATTAGAATTTGGATTTAACTTGTAGCCAAGGAAAGTATTAATTCCACCATTTATTATGGCTCCTGAATTTGGATGAGCTTCAGAAACCTCGAGTTGATATGCATCATAATCTATTGCACTTAGATTGATCTCTGCTTTTCCACCTTTTACATCTTCATGTAGATTTTGCACAACCACTTTAAGCTGCTCTACCACAGTTGTTTTTGTAGTTGTAACTTTTTTAACAGTTGCACTCTCTTTTGCAACTGTTACCCAGCCCTTTGCTAATTCAGCAAATGGTGCATTTGCTGCTGGATTATCAGCAGTTCCAGCAATACCTAAATAATCAAGATCATTTGTAAAGGCAATTGAGAATCCTTCAAATTGCTCTTTTTCAAAATCAGGGTTATCTTTGTTGTCATTTATAGTTTCTTGTAAAATTCTTGCATTTAAAGAAACTGCTTTTGTCATATCTAAAGTACAACCAATTACGCCAAGCTTTTTCATAGCATCTGCAGGTACGGCTTGACCACTTACATGTCTATTTAAAACACCTTTTCCAATATCATAAGCAGTTCTTGTTTTTGTAAGCTTAGAGCAAATATCAACAGTAACATTTTTTAAAATAGATTGTCTATCTATAATAGCTTTAATAAATGTTCTTGCTTGTTGTGGAGTTAACTGTCCACTTAAAGTTACATCGGTTGGTTTTGTATCTGCTTTTAAAATACCGTCTAATGTTAAAAAATCGTCTTCCATTACATAATTCCTTTTATTGAGTTTGCTTCTTTTTTAATCTCTAATGGATTATTATCTTGTTTGCTTTTTTTCAAAGCTTCCTCTAGCTCTTTATTGCTTTTTTCTAAATCATCATTTTTTGTTTTTAAAGCATTAATCTCTTTTTTCAAAGGTTCAAGTGCATCATTTAAAGCCTTTTCAATCTCTTCTTTTTCCATCTTTTGTGTATTCTCCTTGTTAGATTTATTTACATCGGAATAAGCATTTCCTGATATATTCACATAAGTAGAACTAAACATGCTTTTAAATGCATCAACCAAATCATTTAAAGAAAATGTTTTTACATCAGCTTTTAAAGTTAGTTCTTTATCTTCTTTTTTAATAGCGGTTCCAGCCATACTAAGACCTGCTATATCACCATCTTTTACAGCTTTTTTAAGCTCTTCATTTTCAAGCTTAATAGCAACAGCCCAAGAACCAACAGGCTCATCTGGAAAAACAGAATCATTTTCTTTTACTATCCAAGACTCAGCTACAAATGCTTCAACATTCTCAAAAGAGTGTTGTTTGTCAACATTTGTTGTGTTTCTCTCTTTCATAAAAGAATAAGCTGCTTTTATAATCTCATCAGCACTTGCAAAATCTCCATCAGTATCTTTTTGTTCAGGAGCGTAAACAATTCCATAAACGATACCTTTTTCATCATCACTTTTTTTAAACGATATTTCTTTGTTATATTCAGGCTCTTTTTCACTCGACTTATAAATAATCGACTTTTTATTTGCACCTGCTTTTACTAAAGAAATATGTGTAATTGCTATATTAGATAAGCGTGGCACCTTTCCTCCTTTTTAGGTATTTGTAAAATCAATAGGGGCATTTTATAGGTTTTGCTTTTCAAAATCACTCTATATGTATACAAGTAGAATGTTTGAAAAAAAAATTTATATTAGAATGTGTGAAATTTAGATTACAACCGCTTTATGCCTAAAAATGGGATAGTTGTGTGCGGTTGTAATGGTTGCAAGGAAAAACACATTGGATGGAATAATTTTAAAAGCAGGTTCACAATCTCAACAGTTAATAGAAGATGATTATATTACTAGCTATGGATATATTGAACCTTTTGTAAATTTTAAACTTTTACGACAGTTCTATTATTATAATGTTTATCATCAAAGAAGTATTAAATTAAAAGCTTCATTGTTATCGCAAGTTTTAGAAACCAGTTTAGATAAATATCTTCCTCCAAAAGAATATGTTAAAGAATTTCTTTTATCCTTTGTAACAGACTTAGAACTATATGGAAATAGCTTTTTAGAAAAAGCTGGAACGCCAAATAACTTCTATCTTTATAATATTTTAGGAGTTCAAGGCAGAATTAATAGAAATAAAGAAGTATATCAATTAAATAGTTCTAATCAATGTTCTAAACTAGAAGGTTATCATCTTAAATACTATTCTCCCATGTCTAAATATTATGGAGAACCAGATTACCTTACTCAATTAATTTCTATAAAAACCACCAAACAAGCTGACCAATACAATAGTTCGTTTTTTGATAATGGTGCAAAACCAGGGATGATTGTAAGTTTTGAAAATGCAGCACCAAGTGAAGAACAAAAAACAGCAGCTAAGCAATTCTTTGGGAATAACTTCAAAGGAGTTAATAACGCCCATAAAAGTATGCTTTTTTGGACTGGAAAAAATAAAGAGGGAGAAAGTCCAGCCAAAATAAATTTTGAAAGACTAGATCAAGTAGAAGACATGAGTTGGGAAGGTTTAAAAAAAGTAAATAGAGATGAAATAATAGCAGCTCATGGAGTTCCTCCAAGACTTGTGGGAGTTATAGCAGCTGGACAGCTAGGTGGTGGAACTGAATTAATAGACCAATTGCACTCTTTTGTACAAACAACTTTAAATCCTAAAATAGATTTGCTGGAAGATTTCTTTGCAAGAGTTGGAATAAAACATAAAGTAAAACCACTTGATGTAACCAACTTTAAAGATGATACAAATTTAGTAACAGCTCTTGTGGATAGAAGAATTATAACAGAACAAGACGCTAGAGAGATTTTAGGAATTAAGAGTAAATAAAAAATGAATGTAAAGCCGTTTAAAACCCGTTTAAAAACTTCAAACTATTTTTATTCGATAGATTTATCAATAAAAAGAAAAAAGGCTAAATAATGGCTTATAATGAAGATATTAAAAAAGAAGCGTTAAATCTTATAAAAGCTGGTGTTCCAATTACTGATGTATGCAAACAGCTAGGGATTAAAAATAGAGCTACTCTTTATGGTTGGATTGAAAAGACAAAAGATAAAGATGTAAATATAGAAACAAGAGAAAACTTAGAAAAACAAATATCTACTTTAAGTAAAAGAGCTCCAACAGAAGCAAATAGTAGAAAACTAGCAATGCTTACAAAATCCCTTGAGAGATTGGAAAAGAAATCTAAAAAAATAGATAAAAAAGTAAAACCAAAAATTACATATAGTGCAGATGTAAAAGCTTTAAAAGAAAAGATGTTAGCTGCTGATTATGGACTATATGAGTATCAAAGAAATTTTATTAAAGATGAGAGTAGATTTAGACTTTGGTTAAAGAGTAGACAAATTGGTGCTACTTATGGATGTGCTGGAGAGTGTCTTGTGGATGCAATGTCTGGAATGGACCAGTTAATCTTATCAGCTTCAGAAACTCAAGCTTTAAAATGGCATAGTGAGATTTATAAACATGCTGAAAAATTAGGTTTAGCTTTAAGTGGTAGTACAAGTGAAATAAAAACACCAAGTGGTGCAACTATTTATATTTTTGCAAATAACTTTAGAACTATTCAAGGTTTTTCAGGTTCTGTTTGGATGGATGAGTTTGCATGGTATTTAAATCCAAAAAGGATTTGGGAGGCTTTTGTTCCATCTATTACCTCTGTTAAAGCTGGAGAGACACAAGCAAGAATTACAATACTTTCAACACCATTTGAGCAAGATAGTTTATTCCATAAGCTTTGTATCGATGAAGTTAAATATTATATGTTTAGTAGACATAAAACAACAATCTATGATGCTGTTAAAGATGGGCTTGATGTAGATATTGATATTTTAAAAGATTTATTTGATGCTGATTCTTGGGGTATGATGTATGAATGTATCTTTGCAGATGATGAGGCAAGTTTCTTCCCTATATCGCTTATTAAATCTTGTGTTAAAGATTATATGTATTATGCACCGAATACAAAAAGTATATTATGGTCAGGTTATGATATTGGAAGAACGAAACACTTATCAGTATTAAGTGCATTGGAAAAAGTGGAAGGCAGATATGTATTAGCGATTTTAGATAGTTTTAAAAATGCTACTTTTGAAAGTCAAAAAACAGTATTAAGAGAGCATTTGACTTTATATCAAAACTCTAATATGAGAATAGATAGAACAGGTATTGGTATGGATTTATCAGAAGGGTTTGAGAGTAAATATCCCTCTCGTGTTGAGGGTGTAAGTTTTACAGCTAGTTCAAAAGAGTTTATGGTTTTAAATCTTAAAAAGATGATGGAAGATAAGCTTATAACTATTCCAAATGACCCAAATCTAATTGCTGATATTCACTCTATTAAGCGAAAAGCTGGAGCTAAAAAAATGGTTTATTTTTCAAATGAAGATAAGAACGGTCATGCAGATAGATTTTGGTCAATAGCACTTGCGTGCAAAAAGCTAGATGTGCTAGGACGTGGAACTGAAGAGGGAGCAAGTGGAGGTGGTGCTATGGAAATGTAAATTTACTTACATTTCACAAGCAAAATATTTTATTTATTAAAACCTTTTTTAATATTTTCAAAAACATCTTCGCAGATTTTATCGCCCAAGTCATCAAGAGCTGGTTTTGAGTCATAGTTATTAACTGCATTTTCTAAATATGGTTGAGGCTTTATTCCGCCTTTTTTTAGCCTACCATTTGTTTTACTTTGATTTCTTGCATATATTCCAGTTCCCTCATGAACATATAGAGCATAGTTGCCAGGGTTTTCTTTTCCTGTTCCTGTTGTGGATGAATTTCCTATTTCTATTTCAAGATTAGAGATATTATCCTTCCAAACTTGTATGTCCGCTTGTAAATTTCCAGTTGCAAAAGGTGCTATATCTTTTGCATCATTTACTATTTCACTTCCAACTCTAAATAAAAAAGCTTCAATATGGTTTTTATCTATATCACTTATCATTGTAAATTCTCCATCAAGCTATCTATTCCAAAGCTAATAGCCTCATTTATCCCTTTTGTCATGCCATCTTTTAAATATTGTTTTGTATTATTAAGTAGAATATTTCCTATATTTTGTTCTAAAGATTTTGGGGTCTTTTTCAAATGTTGAAGTCCTTTTATAGTTAATTTAATATCAAGCTTATTATTAAAGCCCTCACTTACTCTTAATAACTCAACCTCTTCATCTAACCAATATATACAGCTTTTTATAAACTCTTTTTTAGCAGTTTCTGTTGTATCTATACCATTGCAACCATATTCAACCAATTTAACCATTTCATCAAAACTAATGCTACAAACACAAGGAAATTGTTCATAAGCTTTAGCAAGTGTAAAAGCAACTATTTTATTAAAACTATCTATGTTGTGGCTCATTTTTCTTTTTCCTCTTTTTTCTTAGCTATTTCTTCCAAGCTTGGAAGTTTATATTCTATGTATTTGTTTTGAATATAAATCAAAGCATCTACAAAAGTGCCTTTAAATTTATAATCATTAAACTCATCATAAAAATTACACTCTTCAAGAAATATAGGTAATTCATTTGCTTCTTTTATAGCTTCATCTCTCGGACAAAAAGGGTCATATAAAGCCATTAATTTATCATCTTCTTTAACACATATCCCAAAAGTTGTAGGAGCTTCCTCTATTGGTTTAAAATCCCCATAAGGACCTTTAAAACCAAAAACATCAAGTTCCCAACCATAATCTACACTAATTTCTATATTAAAATTTCGTACCATTTTTTAACCCTCTCTTTTATCTCACCTGTATCAACATCTGTTACTTTACCAAGTATTGCATTATCATTAAAATAGCTACTTTCTCTTCTTGTTGGTGGATAACAAGAAACCAATTCATTTGCTTCGTAAATGAGCGTATATCCATCTTTTGTTAAAGCAACACTTTTTATATGCTCATTTGGATGCCTACCTGTAATCTTATGTGGTGCTTTATATTTTATACTATTCAAAGCCCCAATTAATTGTTTCTCAGTTAGGTTATGTTTTATATTTACAATCTTATCATATATATTTGTTTTGATATTTACTTCCACACCTGTTTTATCTATATGAGTAAGCTTATAGTTTTTATCATCTTTTGTGTTTCTAATCTTATATTCTTTACCCGTTTTTGAATCAACTTTTATAGTCTCATTTATCCAAACTGGTTCTATTTGTGTTCTGCATCTTCCATGATAAGGAGGTAATCCAACATTTGCAGGTAATACTCCAAAGATTGGCTGACTCTGCCAAGGAGCTGCTGTTTTTTTATCATCAATGTTTGTTGCATCTAAAATATTGTTTAGCTGTTGTTTTAAATGTTTTGCAGGGATTATCTTGCCATTTATCCATCTACAAAAATCGCTAGTTTTATTATCTATTCTAGCTCGAACTTTAAAATACTTTACTCCATACTTTAAAGATTGATTTAATCTACTTACATTTTGAGATTGTGAGATTATATTATCAGCAACTAATTTAAAATAGTTTTCATCTTTATCAATAATTCCTTGAAACGCATTTTTTAAAGCAGCACTTAAATCAGCTCTTGGAATATTGCCTTTAAAAGTCTCTTCTATCATGTCTTTTAATAGGTTTTGAGTATCACTGTTATATTTATCACTTGCCCAAAAGAAACCATTTCTCATGGCATTTATAGCTTTTGTATCTATCTTATCAAATACAACTTTTGTAGTTCCAACACTCGTTGCAGTTGCAATAGAAGCATATACTTCATCAATATCTTTTGTATCAAACTGGATATTTAAATCTTGTAATTTTGATTCTAAGATATTAAGTAATTCATCTTTTGGAACTTTGTCATAGTTCCTATTAATATAAATAAATAGGGAACTTAAAAAGTCTTCAAGTTGCCCTTTTGCTAAGCTTGTCTGTGCTTGGATAAACTCATCAATTAAAGTTTCTAAGCTTTTCTTTTCATTCAGATTCGCTTTTATTATCAGGTTCAAAAGTTTCTTTTGCACTTAATTCCTCCTTTATATGTTCTAATTTACTATTACTATATGCTGTTTTACAATGTTCTTTCCAAATACTATCAAAGGTTGCAGCTTCTACAGTTTGAAACTTATATCCACACTTCAAACAAACTCTAAACCTATCAACAGTTTCACCTTGTATGGTACATTTCACTTTGGTTTTACCTCCGCATCTTCTACACCACATTTTCTACACCTTTAAATTTTCTAAAGCTATAATGACTTTTGTAGCTTCATATTTTGTTAGTTCTGAAAGATATTGTTTTTTACTTATTTTTTTTACAAATTTTAAAAGTGCAACATTACTTTTATCATTTGCTTTTTCTTGCCAAAGAGAATTTATCCTCCATCCTTGAGATTCAGTTATCAATTCAACATATGGAATATCACTCACTTTTCTATTGCAAAAATCAAGAAATAGCTTTAGTTCATCTATGCTCATTTTAGTTGTACTATCCACACCAAAGCGAGAAAGCATAAACTCTTTTCTCATTTCATCATCAGAAAAAACATTGTGCTTTGATATTTGGATTTTTTGAATAAGACTTTTTTTATAAGTTGTTTGATTTTTTGTCATGTTTGTCCTTTTCTATGCAACCGCTACAACCTATACAACCACCACAGTATAAGCCTTTGTTTGTGGTAGTTGTAGCGGTTGTAATGGTTGCACTAAATTAAAGTATAAGTTATTGGTTTACCTTTTTTTTCTTGGTATTTACTCCAAAATTTATCAGTAAACTTATCCAAAGTGTCCCTTGCAGTTTTATCTGTTTTTTCATAACCAATTTGGTTTAAGAGTTCTGTTTGTCCAAGTCCATCAGAATGTTTCTTTAAAATATCAAGAGCTTTATTAACAAAGCTTTCTTCATATTCGCTCATATTTGAGAAAACTGGGTCAATATCTTTTAATTCTAAAGTAGTAGTATTAACTGCAAAACCACAATCGCAGATTGCATCCCTATCATTTTCTACTCTTAGACTCCATTGTATTTCATTTCCTATTCTTGCTTTTTGTTTAAACTCATAAACATTATCAGCACTTTTGGCAAACTCACTACTTCCATCAATAACTTTTCCATTTTTTGTGGCATGATGTATAAGAATAGGAGTACCACCTGCATCTCTAATATTTTTCATTATTTGCATAAAAGCTTTTACTTGTGTGTCGTTATGGATGTTGTCAACGAAGTCCCTTGTACTATCTATTATAAAAATACAATCTTTATAGTTTTGACCAAATGCATTACTATTAAGTTCTTGTAAAAACTCTGTAGTAGTTACATTTAGTTTTCCCTTGCTAAAATATTTCATATTTTTATGTTTTTCAATTAAAGCAGCAACACCTCTCTCTGCTAGTTGTCTTTTAGGATTATCAAAATCTATATAAAAAACTTTTTTACAAGTGGGAGCTAAATATTTTGCAATTCCTAGCATAAACCAAGTTTTACCTTGAGAAGGCGGACTATATATCATAGTTATTGCTTCACTTACTAAAAAATTGTTTATATAAAAAATTGTTTCTTGATTATCTAAATCCTCAAATTTAAGTGCCATATCTTCAAAACTAAACATTCTTATTACTCACTTTCTCTAAATTATCTTTTAACCACTTTTCTAGCTTTAATTTTTGCTCAGGTTGAGCTCTCTCAAGCAAAATATCAAAGTCATGTTTGATTTGCTCTCTTCCATATTTAAACTCAACAAAAAGAACCTTTAAAAGCCATTTAAAAAGCTTTTCTTTATCATCTATTTTCACAACAGAATTAAAATAGCTTTCAAACTCTATAAATTTATCAAAGGTGCAAATATGCACTTGTATATTCTTGTAGGCTTCATCAAGTTTGGCATCACCTGTATTAACGTTTAGTATATTCATAAAAATCCTTTTGATGGTCTAAATATTTTTATTGTTTTCACTACATATCCACATAAAGCACATTGATTTCCATTAAGTTTATGTTTACAATATTTTTGTTTTTGTGATATTTTCACATTCATTTCAACTCCTACTAATAATCTCATAATCTCAATAGAACACTCAAGGAGTGCTCTATGAAATCACTTTTTCTTTTTATGCTGTACGGCATTATTTAAATGCCAAATTGCAGCATATATCTCTTTTGCTTTTTTACCTTTTGTTAATTCTGCGAGCTCGTACAAAGATTGAATCTCTTTTCTTATCAACTGTTTTACTTTTTTCATCTCATCCTCCACCAATTATAAAATCTACCTACCAAATAGCTACGACTGTAGCTAAAACCTAACATTGTAAAAACTACAACGACACTCTGTAAATCAGGGCTTAAGTCTTTTATAAGAGGAAGTAATATCCTCATAACAATAAGCCCTATTAAAATTCCTAACACACTATTTATGAGTGCTTCATTGTGTGTATCTCTTTTTGTCCTCATCTTGACGAATAATCTTTAACGATAGTAAAACCATTTCTTTTTAACTCTTCTATTGCTTCTTGCTCTTTTGTCATTCTCTACCATCGCTTTCATATCCAGCTATTTTATAAATAGCACTTGTATTGTCAACTTGAATATTTGTTTTGCTATTGAAGCTATCAAACCAATCTAAAGCATCAAATACAACCTCTTTAACTGTATCACCTGTAAAATCCTTTGCTCCATCCAAAATAAGTCTATATTTCTCATTTCTATATTGCAAATCAAAGCTTTTACAATATGGTTTTAAAAGATTGAATAACTCATCTAGCATCCTAAACCCTTTTCATCCAACCCACAAAGTTTATCTCTTGTTCTGGGTTATTCTCTATAATAGTTTTATATCCAGCATATTGCTCACCATTTAATATTTTTAAAAGTTGTGCTTTTTCAGCTCTTTTTAAAATCAATTCTAAATTAGACAAAGTAACTGCACCAATCCAACCATCTTCTTTCATATCTTTATAAATTCTTTGATTTCTATTCATATTATTCAAAGCTCTTTGTAAAAAGATACCTGCAGTTCTTGGACTCATATTAACAGCTGTATCAAACAGTTCAATTGCTATTTCTCTATCTTTAACATTTGGAAGAGTTAGATTTTCTTCATTCCAAAAGTCATAAAAGTAAATCTTTTTGGCTTCATGAAGAGTTAGATTTGGAATATCTAAATCAGGATAAGTTTTTTTACTTATCCCATATTTTGTTTCACCGCCTCGGTCATATTTATTGTTTACATAACCCTTTTCAATTTGAACTACTACTAAATCAAAAGCCTCTTCAAAAAGAGGTGGATAATCTGAATCAGTCATCATTGCTCTCCTTTTGCTACTTTTTCATCATTTGCTGGTATTTCTAAACCTGCTAGGTCTAAAACTATATGCTCCAAAGTTCCATCTACTTCACCATTTTTTCTATGTTTAAATCTAATGTAAGATTTTGTACCAGCTATCTCTGTTGCGTCATCAATCATTGCCATAGCTTCTTTCCATAATGGATGTGGAATTGGATAAGCTTTTAAGCTCAAGATTTGTTTTGCATCAACTTTTCCACCATTTTTAACATCAAATACTCTTGTAATTAGAGTTTGTATCTCTGCATCCGTTCCGTTTGTTTTTAGAGTCAAGTACTCATCAATCTTTTCTTTTGCAAGAGTCAATTTTTGGTCAAAAGAGATAAGTTTTGCAACTTGTATCTCAACTACTTTTGTTCCATCAAAAGACTTTAATGTAACAGTTCCACTTTTGCTAGTAATTCGCTCCATGTTGTACTTTTGTCTTAATAAATCCACAAAACCATAAGCTACTCTATAAGCTTCAATTTTAAACTCAAGCATCTGATGTTGTAGTCTTGTAGCTCCACCTAGCAATGTTTCAACAACTTCATCTTCAAGTTGCTTATCAACTGGCACTAAATCTTTATGTACATAGATACCTTCCTTATTACACCATTGCCCCGCTTCATTTTGTTTAGGCATACATTCTCCTTATAATTTATTTTTGTTTGAGTACTCAATAAAGCCCACCGCTGTGAGCTCTATGATTGCTCTAATAGAATCCAATTTTTAAACCTTGCATTTCGATAATTTCTTTTGCGTATTCTTCATCATCTTTGTCTTTTATTTTAAAAGGGGATAAACCTTTTTTTACGCAAGAAATAAACTCTTCATTTAGTTTAAAAAGTCTTATGCTTCCTGTTTTTTTACTTTCAAAAAGTGCTTTTTCTTTTATTGCTCGGTCGTAATCTGTAGTACATAAAAAATCTCTACTCATTCCCAGGGCTTTACTTAAATAGTTATAAGACAAGTAGGTATCTAGCTTTGTACATTGCTTTGCAGCATCTTTGTATCTTTCGGGTAAATCGCTAATTTTTAAACAAGCCAAGCCACCCATTTTCTTTTTTTCACAAGAAACAGCACAAAGAGCCGAGTTAGAAACATTCGCTTTTTCAGCAAGTTCAGCTTGTAAAACATATCCTTCAAATAGTTCCATGCTCAAGCTCCCACCAATTCTTCTTGTTTTAACCACTCTTTTAAAGTTGTAAAAATCAACTCTGCACTTTCTTTATTTAGCTGCATAACCAATGCACCATTTCTAATCGTATAAACCAACTCACCGCCCACTTCTTTAAGGTTTTCCATGTGAATGTAATTGTTACCTGTTATTTGCACCACTTTTTGTTCTTTTTTCTCTGCACTCATGAATCTATCTCCTTATTTTTATTTATTCCATCAATTCGATAATTTCTTTAAAACTATCAATATTATCTACCTTGTCACCCTTATCTAATACTAAATCTTTTAGTTCTTTTAGAACTTCAACACAAAGTCCAAGCTGTCCGTTGAAATGTTGTTTTAACAACTTTGTATATTCTTTACTATTTTTAAACTCAAAAGAATCAACTAAAATAGCAAGTTCTTTATCATCAAGATTTCTCATATATACTTTTCTACATCTTCTATTTAGTTCAGGCTGTTTATAAAGAACATCATTTATATCTTCATAAGTTCCCGCCCATATCATTGGCATATTTGATTTATCATATAAGCTTCTTAGCCACTCCAATGTTCCACCACTTAATTTATTTGCTTCATCTAAAATAAGTATTTTCCCTTTTACTCTTGGAATGATATGTGTTAATGCAGTTTCTTTACTCTCACTAATTAGCTTGATTAGTTCACTTTTTTTCATACCTTTATATGCTTGAATAAAAATATGATTCGGGTACTCTTTTGCAAAAGCTTTTAATAGCGTTGTTTTCCCACTTCCACTATCTCCTCGAAGTAAAACAATTTTATTTTTATTAACACTAGTTCTAATCTTTCCACTAGCTTGACCTATGAAATTGAAAGCTATTTTTTTATGTTCAAACTTTACTTGAGAGTATTTCTCAAGTTCAAGTTTTATATAAGTTCTAGCTTTTTCTTCAGTTCCATCAACATCGTTATAAGTGCCTTTTCGTATTTGACTTATTTGTGTAGGACTTATATTTAAAGCTTTTGCTAAACCATTTGCACTTATTCCTGTAATATTTTTGAACTCTTCAACCAAAGAATCAAAACCTAAATTTAATATCTCTTTAATATCCATTTAAACCCCTTTTAAATACTGTTTAATACTCTATTGCATACTCTGCGTATATACTTTCACTTTTTTCAACTGTTGTAACATCAACTGTAACCGTTGCTCTATCATCAAATATTGGAATATTTTTATTTTTTGTTCTTTCTTTAATATCTTCATTATCAATGTGTACAACATCCACTGGTTTAAGACTATCTTTATGAGCCTCATTTATTTTTCTTAAATCATCTTTGATATTTGATTTACTTCTAGCACTTAGTTTTGAGAGTTTTATCTCTTTTTGTAAGAATGCTACTTCTTTTGTAAAGTCTTTTTTAGCTCTAATATAGTCTTCTTTTGTCATTGGTGAAATATCTTTATCATAAGCAACACCAATAAAAGAACCTTTATTATCAAATACAAATATCTCACTCATATTGTCTATATTTTCAGATACAAAAACCTCTCTACCTCTATATTTATGTAAAAAAGTGCTTTCATATTTTCTACCATGAAAGTTAATTGCATCTTTTTGAGGAATCCTTGATTCATAATTACCTGCATAAATCAAGTAGTTTTCATAATCCATCATTTCTACTTTTTCAAAGCAGTTATTCCATAACTCAATAGGACTAGGTCCAGTTCTTCTTTTTTTGTCTATTTCCCAAAGCATCACAGCTTCTTGAAGTTTAGAATCAAACTCTTCCCAATTCAGTAGTGAACTACTTGCCGTTTGAGTTTTTGCAACATTTCCAAATTCATCTTTTGCACTTCTATCTTTTTTAGCTGTTTGTTGCTCTATCTTTTGCCTATGTCCTACATTATGACCTATGAACCCAGCTAATACTCTCATATATGAGTGTTGAAGAGTTCTAAAGTTTCGCTCAACTTGTCCCTTTTCATCTCCACTAAATGCAGTAGCTCTTTCATATCTAATACCTATATTTTTCAACAACATTTGGAACTGGTCAGATACATAATCTTTTCCATTGTCACCTTTAATAACCTTAGGCATTCCAAGAGTTGATATAGCTTTCCAAACAAGCCGAATAATTGCCAAAGTATTTGATTTAACTGCAAGTGTTGCAACACATCTTCCACTGTAACAATCTTTGATTGCTAAAATATCAGGTCGCATCTGATTTCCCTCGTGAAATATGATTACATCAGCAGGTGTACTATCTATTTCCCAACATTGATTTTTAGCTGTATATTGTTCTTTTCTGTTACCCATTGCAGGTTGATTATAAGATTTATTCATATCAACACCTTTTGTAACCAAAGTCCATTCAATCACTCTTTTTTCATAGTAATTTAAAATAAACCTTTGAACAACACCTCTATCACATATATTTTGAACTTGATTTTGCTTCCATGCCATAAAATCAAAACCGTTTCGTCTTTCTTCATCATGGTGCATATCTTCCCATAGTTGAGAGTAGTTTATTTCACCAGCTGCAACAGCTCTAAAGCTTTGGATTAAAAATCTTTGTTGATCAGCTGTTAGTTTTGTTATTCCTTTTTCCCTACCTCTTTTATCAATCAATCCTCTAGCACCAACTTTTTTATATTCTTTTTGCCATAGTTGATGTTTTCTTTCAGTATATGTTTCATCAAAATTCTTTTGAACATATTTAATAAACTCTTTCGTTCCACCTTTTTTTCTTTGTTTAAAGTCATTAAAACTTTCAACAATTCTAAGCTTATGATTTAGTTTACCTTTTTGCTTTTCATCAAGGGCAATACTAAGATTAGTAGTTTTTATCTCTTTTTTTACAACTTCAACATTTAGCTCTTTATAAAAATAAGCAGGTCTTCCCACTCCATCTCTTCTACTTTCAAAACTATATTTTTTACCACCAAGAGTTATAAATAAAGCTTTTTTATCATTTGCTTTTTTTGTAATATCTCTTATATACTGCTCTGATACTTTAGTTTTTTGTGCTAATTCTTTTGTCTTCACTTTTTTCCTCCCATGGAAGCTCTCCACTCCAAATACCATCAGCTTTAAGCTGCTCTATTATTTTTCCTGTATTATTATTTCCATCTTTTAGATTTTTCCCAGTTACTCTTCTTTTCATCAAGTAACAGAAAGTTGTTTTATCAAGCTTATATTTAGATATATATTTTCCATCGTCTAAACATTTGTTATCAAATCTAGCTCTCAACGCAGTAACAACTTTTTCTTCATCATTGATAGGACTTCTTATTTTTACCATCGTAAAATTTCTATCTACTTTACTCACTCGTGGATCTCCTTTTCAACAAATTTAACAAGCTCTTTATTTTCACCCTCTAACTTGTCACCCTTTACGAATACTAACTCCAGCTTTGTTGGATTATTTACATGACTACAAGTGTAAAATTTCTTACCAAACATAACCTCTGGTTCAGTTTGAACCTTCCAAAAACCACAAATTAAAAACATTGTCTACTCCTAAAAATTTAATTATAAAATACTCACTTCAAGTATCTTCAAGTCAATATTCACAGTTAAGCCCTTATTTGATACTATATTTCGCTGAGTACTCAAAAATATCAAGATAAGGACTTAATAATGGATACGAAAGAATTAAAAGAAATCCTAATAGAGTTTCAAACTCAAATTCACGATTTATTGCAGTTACAATTTAATTTAAATATATCATTCAATGAACAAGCACAAAAGCTAAATAATGATTTTTATGATGTGTATGAAGAGATTTATAACTGTAAAACAATTGATGATGCTAAAGATTTCTTAAAAAATAAAAAACAAATTGCAGATGAATTAAATAAAAGCACAGATGACATAACTCAAAACGTCGCTAAGATGTTTGATGAGCGTCTTGATGATATTCATAACAACCTAGAGAAAATCAAAAAGATTCTCTAGGTTTTATATTGTGTCCTAAAAAACCAAGCTTAGAAAAGTCTTTTAATATTTCAATAGATTTTTCTTTAGCTTCTTTTTCTACTGATGAAAACATTGATTCAGCTATTGTTTCTCCTAAATCCATTAACTCATCATACCTTCTAGCTTTCTCTTCAAGCTCTTTTATATAGTCATCTTCAGGATATAAACTTACAGCTTGTCCTGTAACCGTAATCTCTTTATGAGCTAAAACATTATTTAGAATTTCCATCGTTGTTAATTCAACTCTCACCACTATCAACATCTTTATCTCCTTAATTAAAATAACTCTCTATTTCTAAGTTAGTTGGCATATTACTACCAACAGGTCTTCCATTTTTTCCACGCTCTTGATTCTTTATTTTTTCTTCAAAAAGTTGTTTCTCAATAAGCCTAGTAATTGCTCTTTTGTTCGCATCAATCCTAAAGCTTATAGATGTGACCCAAAAAACAAACGCTATACAAAAACAACATACAATCACTATCATTATTATTGATTCCATTCTTTTTCCTAATATCTAAAGTTAAGCCCTCAAAAAAGGGCTTAAGAATAGATATTTTCATATCTATTTATGTTCCAGTGGTTTTCTTTTCTTGGTACACTGCTTAAACCTCACTCTATATTTACTCTTTACCATATAGATATTTTTTTTAACAATTATCACTAGGTCTTACTCCTAGTGTTTTTAACCGCTGTCCTGAGAACGGGTTTGAGAAATTAAAGATCATGTTTTTTAAAAAACTCTAAGTTTTAATAAACTTAACAAAGCCCATTTAAACAGCTTTTAAAAGGTGTTTAAATGAACTCTATAAATTTACTTGTGCTTTTCCATTAAATGATTTGCTATAGTTTCAGCAGCTACTAACTGCATTCCACATTTTTTAAAAGCACTTGAAAACACAGTAACTCCTTTGTCATTATCCACAAGACCTGTAACTGCATTTATAGATTTACTAACAACTTCACCGTTTAATAATTTATTTGCCACAATATCTGCAACTGCATCAAGATGCTGATTTGTTATTTCAATTTTTAAACTCATAACTTTTCTCCTTTCTTTAGATTTGTTTTTTTATTGCTTTTGTTCTATAATGTTTAATAGTTATTAAACATTTATGAATCGAAGTATACTCATAAAATATGAATATGTCAAGATATTTATGAGTATTTGTTCAAAAAAAATGAATATTAGGAAAAACAAATGAATGAAGTAGAGGAAATAATATCAAAGTTGTACGATGCTTACGGAGTTTCAAACGATAATCAATTAAGTAAAGAATTGGGATTAAAAAGCAACTCAAGTATATCAAACTGGAGAAAAAGTGGAATTGTTCCAGAAAAATATAAAAATAAGTGTTCATATTTTATGAGTAAAAATGAGCATCCTGAATCAACATCAGATTTAGTAACTATCAATCTATATGAAGATATTCAAGCTTCTGCTGGTTACGGTGCAAATAATGATGATATTGTTCCTGTAAAACTTCAATTTGATAAGAACTTTTTAAGACAATTCTTCAATATCACTAAGTTTGACAATCTTGATATTATTAGAGTAATTGGAGACAGTATGCTTCCAGCTATTAAAGATGGGGAATATATTATTGTTGAAAGAGGTTTTACTGCTAGAAATGGAGATACTGTTATAGCTAATATTGATGGAGAGCTTTATGTAAAAAGATTATATAAGATTCCATTAGAGCAGTGGGTTCGTTTAGAAAGTGAAAATGATAGTTACCCACCAATAGAACTTAACACACCTGAAAAACTACAAGCTTTTAGAATCGTTGGTGTTGTTAAAAGTAAAATTAAATTGTATTAGGAGTAAATGATGGAAGTATTAATTGGATTGATTTTTTTATTAACACCTTTTGTTTTATTGTTTTTATTATTTAAAGCAAAGAAAAAGCATAAAAAAGAAATAGAAATATTAGATTTAAAATATGATGAATTAAAAAAAGATTTTGAAAAGTATAGTTCAGTAAAAGATTTAGATACATATAAACTAAATCTTCAAAATGATAATAAAGTTCTTGAAGAAAATATTAAAGATCTTCAAAAAAATAAAGATGAGTTAAATAATCAGATAATTATCCTAGATGAAGAAAAAACACTACAAGAATATGGATTATATAAACCTATCTTTGATTATGAAGACAGTGAAGCTTTTAGGGTGAATATTTTAAAGATAAAAGATAAACAAAAAGATATGATAAAAGATAAAGTAGCTGCTACCTGTTATACTGACTGGGAAGTTGGAGGTAGCAAAGTAGAGGGAAGAAAATTAATTAATAACAATATTAAATTAGCTCTAAGAGCGTTTAATGGAGATTGTGATGTTTCTATCTCAAAAGTTAATTATAATAATGTAAATGCCTTGATAGAAAAAATAAAAAAATCTTTTGATGCAATAAATAAAACAATGGAAACTCAACATATCACAATCAATACTAAATATTTAAATTTGAGACTTGATGAACTTAAACTTACTCATGAGTTTAAAGAAAAACAATATGAAGAAAAAGAAGAACAAAGAAGAATTAAAGAAGAGATGAGAGAGGAAGAAAAAGCACTAAAAGAACTTGAAAAAGCACAAAGAGACGCAGAACAAGAAGAGTTTAAATATCAAAAAGCTTTAGAAAAAGCAAGAATTGAAGTTGAAAAAACAACAGGTGAAAAACATAATAAGTTATTAGAAGAAATTCAAAGATTAGAAGCTCAGCTGTTAGAAGCTCAAGCAAATAAACAACGAGCTATTTCTCAAGCCCAACTAACTAGATCAGGTCATGTTTATGTAATATCAAATATTGGTTCTTTTGGAGAAAATATATATAAAATTGGAATGACTAGAAGATTAGAACCATTAGATAGAGTAAAAGAGCTTGGAGATGCTTCAGTCCCATTTCCTTTTGATGTTCATGCAATGATATATTCACATGATGCCCCAACATTAGAAAGAAAATTACATATTTCTTTTAATAATAAGAGAGTAAATATGATAAATGAAAGAAGAGAATTCTTTAATGTTTCTCTAGATGAAATAAAAAAAGAAGTTGAAATAAATCACGGTGAATTTGCAATCACTAAACTTGCTGAAGCAAAAGAGTATAGAGAATCTTTAGTTATGAAAGAATCAATAGCAAGTTAAATCACTTGCTTTATTACAACTAAAAAAGTTGCTTTAATATAGTTTTACAACCGTTTAGCTTTTAAAACACTAATAAAGCAACTTAAAAACACTTTTTAAAAGCTTTTTTTGGTTGTTCTATTCATAAAAGCCCAATATATAGGCATTTCTTCATATAAGTACAGCAAAACCTACAAATAAAATTTCCAAGCTTTTTTCTACCATTTAATAGCAGTTAAATACCGTTTAAATGGTAGTTATAGGGTGTTTAAAGAGTAAGTAAATTTCTAAACTTTTTAGGTAAAAATAGACAGATAATGAACATTGTACAAAAAAAATGAACACCTAGTGCTTTACAACCGCACTAAAATAAGCCTTAAAACATCGGTAAAATGGCAGTTAATCAGAAAAATCAGCATAAAATATATACTTACTTTTTCAACACACCCTTACAAATAATAAAAGGAACCAATAAAAATATATTTATAAAATAAGAGATAAAAAAGTAATAATAATCCAACTTTGCACTTGGATGTAACCAAAGTTTTGATGACATTATTACTCTTGTATTTTTTTTAGAAAAATAAAAATATAGTATTGCTAATATTATTGAAGAGATTATATAAAGCCAAAAAATCCTCTTATTTGGGTCTATTAAATACTCTAATGCAAAAAAATCGTTCGAAATAGTGTTCAAATTCTAATCTCCATCCGCATCAAGAATTTTTCCAGTTATACTTAACTGCTCAATCAATGAAACATAATAAGCATTATGTAAATCTTTTGCACTATTAAACAACTTATTTGCTTTCGTAAAATCATCTTTTGGTAAAACTTTTAACTCATCTTGCATCTCTTTAATTTTATCTATTACCACTAAAAGCTCAATTGCTGCACCTTTATCCATAACAAAAGCTGCGAAATCATAATATTGATTTTTCTTAACTATTTGATTATGAGCTTCCAAAATTGCATCAATCGCATTAAAAGAGTTTTGACTCAAAAAATACTCAGCTCTTTCATTTTTAACATCATTTTTAAATTTTGATGAATTCCCACTAGCATTTCCAATTCTCCACTCTTTTAATCTGTAAGAACTAGCAATCAAAGTATTTATAACCAAAGCATTTTCCCATTTCTCATCTTTTGTGGGTTTTAGCAAATATGTTTCATAAACTGTTTTTATCTCTTCTAAATGTGAAATCATTGAATTTAAAATAACAATACTTAACTCTTTTTCTCTTTTTGAAATTTCATTGTCATTAAAAATCATATACTCCAAAGCATTTATAGTTTTAAATGAGTTTTTAAATAAAGCAGTTTTAGCATCATCTTTTGATTCAATTACCATTTTCATTTGAGAATTTAAATCCTCTTTTAAATTATTAAAAATATCAATATATCTTGGCGTATCTAAAAAATCTTCATTTAAATCTCCAGCAAAATATAAAGCTTCGACTTTTTTCCAAGATTGTAAAAAATTTGTAAAATTTTGTGTATTTAAATCTTGTTGTAAAATCCTCGCATTTTCTATTGTATTTTGTACATTTGGTATTGATACATTTTTTATAACATTAAGTAATATTCTCTCATTTGCAAAAACCAAACTTGAAAATAATACTAGTAAAAATAACACTTTTTTCATCATAACTCCTCTAAAAATTTAATTAGTTTTTCTCTTTGTTCTTTTGGTAAATTCATATAATTTTCTTTACTCTTTTTTGCTTCTCCCCCATGCCACAAAATAGCTTCTTGAAAACTTCTAGCTCTTCCATCATGTAAAAGTCTAGGTTTCTCTTTATTTATTTTTTCATGTAAAGCTAATCCCCATAAAGGTGCAGTTCTCCACTCATTTTCATTTGCACCAAATTCAACTCTTCCATCACTTAAATCTTCACCCATATTATGAAGCAAAAAATCAGAAAAAGGTGATATTTTAAAACCTTTTTTTGTTTCAAAACTACTAATATGACATTTAGCACAAGAGATTTGCTCAAATATCCCTAAACCTTCTTTATACTCTTTAGTCTGTTTAGAACTATAAGTTTTTATATGTTTTAAATAATAACTTATTGCATCAAGTCTTTCATCACTTAAATCTATGGCATCTCTTGGTTTTGGTGCATCATTGCACTCTTTTTGAGTTTTCGTACAATTTTCATTTGGAAAAATACTTGTAGTAATTCCCATATCATTTGAAGCAGCCCCAGCTATTTGCTCTTTCAAAAAAGCAACATTTGATTTATGGGTATATTTTCCCAGCTCATATTTTTTTGTAATATTTGAATATACAAAATTTGCTCGACCTGATATTCCATCATTATTTTTATCATTTTCATCAATATTTTTTAAAATATCTTCATTTGATATTAATTCAATCAAACCAATTCCATTCAAAGTTGGAGCAATTCTGTATGAAATATTTGCATCCTTATGTAAAGAGCCATAATTTAGATTTTCTAAACTATATTTTGGTTTTAACAATATCTGTTTTTCACCATCAGGAAAATCAATATTTAGCTCATCAAAATCAATTTTTACTTTTCCTTCAAAATCAACACCATGAATTCCATTTATAGCCAATTGGCTTCCATATATAGGTTCAGGAACAAAACCTTTTGTGTCTAATAATTTTTTGTGTTCATTAGAATTATTTGCATCAATTGATAATCTAGCAACTAAAGAACGAGCGGCTAAATTCTCATTAAAAAGAGTTCCTCTTCCATTTGAAGGATGACAGCTAATACAGGTATTTGCATTAAAAAGTGGTCCTAAACCGTCCCTTGCTGTTGTTGCACTTGGGGCTTCAACCCAAGGAATTACAAAAAAACTTCTTCCTAATATAAATTTATCATATTGTTCATCATTTAAATTAGAAACAGGTTTTAAAAGTATTGATTTATCTTTATCATTTGATAAAAAACTTCCACTTGTATCAACAGCAAAAAGCCCTATAGCAAAAGTTACTATAAGGCTTTTTATTAAAATTATTTTTTTCATTAATGAAAAATTAAATTTTTGTTTCTTCTGGGTCTGTAACATCATCTGTACTTAATTTAATTTTATTAGCAGCCGCCACATTAACCATTTCATCACCTAGTTTTCTAAGTTCATTTTTAAGTTTTACAATAACTTTTGATTGAGGACTTTCATCTCTAATTTGATAATCAAAATGCTCTTTAGTATTTGCAACTTCATTTATACTTTTGATTTTAGCCTCAATTGATGCCATTTGTTTTTCAATTCTTGTTTTTGTTTCTTTATCAAGAGCATCTAAAAGTGATTTCCCATATTTTTTACCATCATAAGTAGCTGTTAAAATATTTTTAAATCCTAAATAGTTATTTGCTATGTCTCTATGTGTATTATCAGAAAAACAAGAGTGTTCATCTTCTTCACTTGGAGTTAAAACAGCAACAGCTATTCTTTCATTTGCAAGTTCAGATTTTATAAAAACACCAAGTCCTGCAATAATCTGTTTTAATGCTTCTTTTGAATCAATATTTTTTGATTCATTTTCACCTTTTAATTGATTTTTTAATGCAGCTTGATATAAACCTTTTGTTCCATCTACATTTTTTTCCCAAGCACTTGAAACTAATTCTAAATCATTTATGATTTTTTCACTTGCAACTTGTAAATAAGCTAATCTTCTTTTAGCATTTTTATCACTTGTAAAATCACTTAAAGGTCTATTCCCTGCTTGTAAAGCACCATTTGTAATCGCATCTTTTAAGAAGTTTGAATAATCTTGATCTTGTCCCCATAATAAAAACTCAATTGCATGATAACCAGATGCTACATTTGCATCTCCACCATTTTCATTTAAAGAAGCAATTGCATCAACTGTAATATTTGTTACATCAACAGCCGTTGATTCTTCACCACCTGGATTAAAAGATCCTTCTGTGTCAATAATATTTCCAGAAGTTTTTTCACCCTTAGCATCAATGGTATAATCAATCATATTTTCATCAAGTGGCCAAGCATTAATTTGACCTTCTAATGATCCATAAGCATCTGCAATCCAACCATCTTCTGCATCTATTGGACCATTTGAAAGTCTAAATGCTTCTGTTTGTCCATAAGACTCTCTTGCTTTTAACCAAGCTTTTTTTGTATTTTCTAAATTTTCTTCACTTGGGTCTTTTGCAAAAGTATCAATTGCAGTTTTTAAAGACTTTGCATCTTTTAAAGTATCTCCATAATTAGCTAATGCAATATTTGCATAAGCATCTAAAATTGGATTAACCTTTGCTAAGGTAGATTTCTGTGAGTTTACATGCTCTGTATTTGAGGCTGCATTTGCACATAATGCAATTGCTGTTACAACAGAAAGTGAAACTAGTACTTTTTTAGTAAATTTTATCATTTATTGCCTTTTCAATATTAATTATCATTAACGAATTAAATCAAAAAGAAACTTGAACTTCTCTTAAACTGATAATAATTATCATAACAATATTGAAATTTATAAGTTAATCTATTATTCAAGCTAAAAAATCTATACTTATTTATAAAAAAGGAGATTTAAAATGAAAAAAATAATATTAATATTTATACTTTTTATCTATGCAAATGCTGTAAATCCCATTACATTGCAATATATGGATATTGAAGTTAAACATACTTACTTAAATAAAAAAGAGGAAATATATAAAATTCAAAGGCAAATAAATACTAACTGCTTAGATATTCCCATAAGTAGTGAAAGTTTTTCAGATGAAAATATTAGTAAAAATATTCCAAATGAGTGTAAAAAAACACTAATTACAACAAGTGGAATAATCCAGCCTTTATTCATAAATGATAAAATTAAAACTCTAAGTGAAATAGAAATATTAGAATTTATTTATAATAAATCTTCAAAAGAGCCAAATTCTTATTCCTTAGTTGATACAAGAAAAGCTGCATGGTTTAATCAACAAACCATTCCAAGTGCTATAAATGTTCCCTTTGAAGATTTGATTTATGACAAAGATTTCAAAGATGAATTTTATAAAGCATATGAAAATCTAGGAATAAAAATAATGAATTTAGAGAAAAATGAATTTGATTTTTCAAATGCAAAAACAGTAATTTTCTTTTGCAATGGTCCATGGTGTCCAATTTCTACAAAAACTATTAATTACTTTTTAAAACTTGGATATCCTTCAAATAAAATGATGTGGTATAGAGGTGGAATGAGTGAGTGGAATTCTTTGTCTTTGAGTGTAACAAAACAGATGAAATAGAGTTATAAAACTCTATTTCATCAAATATTTTAGAAAATTAATTTTAGATTTTTTATAAGCTCTTTTGCTTTTTCATCTTCAGGTTTTCCACCTAAAGCTTTATTTAATTTCTCTTCTATTTTATCTTTCTTTTTCTCTAGTTGTTGAATTAGTTGTTCTTTTAATAAATCTTTAGTATCAAAAGAAATCTTCGGTTTTGCAGTGTTTCCTGAAATATTAACAGAAAAAAAGCTATCTTTAATTTTAGCATCTAATTTTGCATCAATAGTACTGTTTTCCAAATCTAAAACTGAATTATTTATATCAATTTGAGTATTTTTGCTTTTCATATTTATACTTGAAGTTAATACACTTTGATTTATATCACTATTTATATCAACTAATTCATAAACCTCTTTTGTTAAATCAAATTTTGAAAGTTGATTAATCAAAATTGAAAACTCATTTGCCAAAAAATGTCCATTAAGAAGTTTTCCAGATAAATTACCTTTTTTAACTAATAAATTGTAATCAATTTTAAAATTTCCTTTGGAATCAAATATTTCTGGTTGATAAAACATATGGGTAAAATCTTTTATATTAATATTATTTATTGTTGAAGTAAAATCATCATTCTTTAAATTAAAATTTAAAGTTCCACCTAAAAGATTTGAATTTCCATTTATAAGTAAAAAATTATCTTTATTTTGAATATCGCCTTTTATATCCAAATTTCCTCTTAGTTTAGTTTTTGTGAAATTTTTTAGATTATCTAATGATGGAATTTTTACTAAATAATCACTATTAAAAGAAGCTTCTTTAAAATCAAAAATTGCTTTTTCTATAATTAAATTCATAATATTTGTATTTACAAAAGCTTTAGATATGGATTGATTAGGAACAAGTGAAGTATCAACTTGTAAATCAAAATTTATAGTATCTTTTATTTCTTGTTTAAAAACAGTATTTACAACTTCATTTATTATTTTGGCTTGGCTTACTTTTGACACAATTAATCCATCTAATTTATCAATATTTGCATTTTTTACATCACCTTGAATATCTAAATTTCCAGTTGCATAAACAGGTTCATTTAGCATATGAAAAAGTTTTTCAAGTTTTGCATCTTGTATTTTAAAATTCATATCTTGAAGAGTTGAATCTTTTATTTTTAGCTCATAAGTTGTTGAACTTTCAAATATATTTGAATTACCACTAACTAAAAATAAAGAATTTTCAACAAAAATATTTCCAGATGTTAAAAAATCACCATTTAATTTTTTACCAATAATTCCTTCTAGTTTATTTAAATTTTTTACATCAATTTTGTAATCACTATCTATTTTATTTTTTTCTAAATCAATAATAGTTTTATCTAAAAAAATATCTGCTAAAGAGCTAGTTAATTCAGATTTTATCTCTACATTTTGCCCTAATAAAGAGGCAGTTATATCACTTTGAAAATTTATTGGTGATTGGATTGTTTGAGAAAATTCTTTGTTAACAACTTCATTATTTATTTTACCTTTTGATATATTAGCAACAATTGCCCCATCTAAATTATCAACATCAATATTTTTTATATCAGCTGTAATATTTAGACTACCTTTTGCATAAATTGGTTTATTAAGTAAAATTAACAACTCTTCAACTTTTGCATCTTTTAAATCAATATGAATATTTTTTGCTTCAAAATTAACTAAATTTACATAATATTTTGTTTGACTTAAAGCTATATTTGTAACTCCGTGAATTACGGATTCATATTTATTTCCTTTAATTATTCCATTTGTGGAAAATGGACCTTTTAAATCCTGTTTCGTTAAATTTTTTAAAGTCGATAAATCATTTATTTTAATATCATATTTTAAATCAAGACTTTGTTTGAAAATATCCAAATCACCTGAAATAAGTATTAAAGAGTCATCATTTATTTTTGCATCAAAATTTATTGTTTTAAAAGTCAATGTAAAATCATTCACTTTTAATTTTACATTTTCCTGATCAGCATTTACTTTTTTTTCTATATAAGAAGATATTAGGCTATTACCGTATTTTGTAAATAAAACTCCATAAATAGAGCCTAAAATAATAAGAATCAAGGCAGTTAGAGATAAAAATAGTTTTTTCATTTGTAACCTTTTATAATAATTGAATTCATTATAACGAATTTTAGTAAAAAATTAAATTGTAAATTTTAGCTTTTCTTTAGCTTAAATTATATATACTCCCAGCCAACAAAGTGTTAAGTAGGGATACGCAAGCCGAACGGACTTTGAAACTAATAAAATATAAGGATCTAGAATGAAAAAAATCGTTCTTTTAATGTTAGCTATTGCTGCTGTTGCATTCGCTGCTGATGGTGAAGTTGCTA